>NZ_JBMSDU010000020.1:0-73126 GCF_049445835.1 Ancylobacter sp. VNQ12
TCCTGGTTCGCGGCACCAAGCGCGAGGACGTGGAGCGCGGCCAGGTGGTGTGCAAGCCGGGTTCGGTGAAGCCGCACACGAAGTTCAAGGCCGAGGCGTACATCCTGACGAAGGAAGAGGGCGGCCGTCACACGCCGTTCTTCACCAACTACCGTCCGCAGTTCTACTTCCGCACGACGGACGTGACGGGCATCGTGACGCTGCCGGAAGGCACGGAAATGGTGATGCCGGGCGACAACATCTCGGTCGACGTGGCGCTGATCGTGCCGATCGCGATGGAAGAGAAGCTGCGCTTCGCCATCCGTGAAGGCGGCCGTACCGTCGGCGCCGGCGTCGTCGCCGCTATCATCGAGTGATCGATTAACAATCCCGAGGGGCGCGGGATCGCCTGCGCCCCTTTTTCGTGGAGCTCGTAATAGAGCCCTATTGACGAGCCCTCTGGGAGCCTGAAGTCAATGAACGGCCAGAACATTCGGATTCGCCTCAAGGCGTTCGATCACCGCATACTCGACGCCTCGACGCGCGAAATCGTTTCGACGGCGAAGCGCACGGGCGCCCAGGTTCGCGGGCCCATTCCGCTGCCGACGCGGATCGAGAAATTCACGGTCAACCGCTCGCCCCACGTGGACAAGAAGTCCCGCGAGCAGTTCGAGATGCGGACGCATAAGCGTCTGCTGGACATAGTCGACCCGACCCCCCAGACCGTGGACGCGCTGATGAAGCTCGACCTCGCTGCGGGTGTCGACGTCGAGATCAAGCTCTGAGAGAAGGCGAGGGGACACGGCCATGCGGTCAGGCGTCATCGCCCAGAAGGTCGGCATGACCCGCATCTTTAACGATGCAGGTGAACATGTTCCGGTCACTGTGCTGAAAGTCGATAATTGCCAGGTGGTTGCCCACCGTACGCTCGAGAAGAACGGCTACACGGCCGTCCAGCTCGGTGTCGGTCAGGCGAAGCCGCAGAACACCACTCGCGCCCTGCGCGGCCACTTCGCGGTCGCGAAGGTCGAGCCGAAGCGCAAGGTCGCGGAATTCCGCGTCGAGGAAGGCGATCTGATCCCGGTCGGCGCCGAACTGACAGTCGATCACTTCGTTGTCGGCCAGTTCGTCGACGTGACGGGCACCTCCATCGGCAAGGGCTTTGCCGGTGGCATGAAGCGCCACAACTTCGGCGGTCTGCGCGCTACCCACGGCGTGTCGGTGTCGCATCGTTCGATCGGTTCTACCGGTGGCCGTCAGGACCCCGGCAAGACCTTCAAGAACAAGAAGATGCCGGGCCACATGGGTGCGGAGACGGTGACCACGCAGAACCTGAAGGTCGTACTGACCGACGTGGAGCGTGGCCTCATCGCGGTCGAGGGCGCCGTTCCCGGCAACAAGGGCGGCTGGATCCTGGTCGCCGATGCCGTGAAGAAGACGCTTCCGGCCGAGGCGCCCAAGCCGGGCAAGTTCCGGCTGCCGGGCACCGAGGTTGTCGACGCGGCTCCGGTCGCCGAGGCGGCCGTCGAGGAGAACGTGTGATGGAACTCGCGGTCAAAACCCTCGAAGGAGCCGAAGCCGGTTCCGTGACCCTGTCGGACGAGATTTTCGGTCTCGAGCCGCGCCAGGACATCCTGCACCGCATGGTGGTGTGGCAGCTCGCCCGCCGCCAGGCCGGTACGCACCAGACCCTGTCGCGCGCGGACATCAACCGCACCAAGCGGAAGATGTACAAGCAGAAGGGCACCGGCGGCGCTCGCCACGGCGCGGCTTCCGCTCCGCAGTTCCGCGGCGGCGGCCGGGCCTTTGGTCCGGTCCAGCGCAGCCATGCCAGCGACCTGCCCAAGAAGGTCCGTGCGCTCGCCCTCAAGCACGCGCTGTCGACCAAGGCCAGGCTTCAGCAGATCGTCGTCCTGGACGACGCGACGCTCGCCGAGCCGAAGACGAAGCTGCTGCGCGAGCGTCTGGCGGGTCTCGGCCTGTCGAACGCGCTGATCATTTCCGGCGCGGAAGTCGATGCCAATTTCGGCCTCGCCTCCCGCAATATCGGCCATCTCGACGTGCTGCCCGTCCAGGGCATCAACGTCTATGACATCCTGCGCCGTCACACCCTGGTGCTGACGAAGGCGGCTGTCGACGCTCTGGAGGCGCGCTTCAAATGAGTCTGGATCCGCGCCACTACGACGTCATCGTGTCCCCGGTCATCACCGAGAAGGCCACGGCGGCGTCCGAGCACAACAAGGTCGTCTTCAAGGTTGCTCTGACGGCTACCAAGCCGCAGATCAAGGAGGCGGTCGAGAAGCTTTTCGACGTGAAGGTCGAGAGCGTCAACACGCTGGTCCGCAAGGGGAAGACGAAGTTCTTCAAGGGCCGTAAGGGCGTGCAGAACGACGTGAAGAAGGCGGTTGTGACCCTCGCCGAGGGACACTCCATCGACATCACGACGGGTCTGTGAGCCGGGACTAGGGGATCAGAGACATGGCGCTCAAAACCTTCAAGCCGGTAACGCCGAGCCTCCGTCAGCTCGTCATCGTCGACCGTTCGAGCCTGTACAAGGGCAAGCCGGTGAAGACGCTGACCGAGGGCAAGTCGGAAGCTGGCGGCCGCAACAACACCGGTCGCGTGACCGTCCGCTTCCGTGGCGGCGGGCACAAGCAGGCGTACCGCGTCGTCGACTTCAAGCGCGGCAAGCGTGATGTGCCGGCGGTTGTCGAGCGGATCGAGTACGATCCGAACCGCACGGCGTTCATCGCCCTCATCAAGTATGAGGATGGCGAGCTCAGCTACATCCTGGCGCCGCAGCGCCTGGCGGTCGGTGACCAGGTCATCGCGTCGAAGAGTGTCGACGTGAAGCCCGGCAACGCCGCTCCGCTCGGCAATCTGCCGGTCGGTACGATCGTGCACAATGTGGAGCTGAAGATCGGCAAGGGCGGCCAGATCGCTCGTTCGGCCGGCTCCTATGCGCAGATCGTCGGTCGTGACCAGGGTTACGTGATCCTGCGTCTGAACTCCGGTGAGCAGCGCCTGGTGCACGGTGAGTGCCTTGGCACGGTGGGCGCGGTCTCGAACCCCGACCACATGAACACCAATCTCGGCAAGGCTGGTCGCAAGCGCTGGCTCGGCCGTCGTCCGCATAACCGTGGTGTCACGATGAACCCGGTCGATCACCCCCATGGCGGCGGCGAAGGCCGTACCTCGGGCGGTCGTCACCCGGTCACGCCGTGGGGCAAGCCGACCAAGGGCAAGAAGACGCGGACGAACAAGTCGACCACCAAGTTCATCGTGTCCAGCCGGCACGCCCGCAAGAAGTGAGCGAGGGGAACTGAATAATGTCTCGATCGGTCTGGAAAGGTCCGTTCGTCGACGGCTACCTCCTCAAGAAGGCGGAAGCCGCGCGCTCGTCGGGTCGTCACGACGTCGTCAAGATCTGGAGCCGTCGCTCCACGATCCTGCCGCAGTTCGTCGGGATTACCTTCGGCGTCTATAACGGCAACAAGCATGTTCCGGTCGCGGTGACCGAGGACATGGTCGGCCACAAATTCGGCGAGTTCGCCCCGACCCGTACCTATTACGGGCACTCGGCGGACAAGAAAGCCAAGCGCAAGTAGAGGCAGGGTCATGGGTAAGGCAGCTCGTCCGCGCACGCTCGCGGATACGGAAGCCAAGGCGGTTGCACGCAATCTCCGCGTCAGCCCCCAGAAGCTCAACCTCGTCGCGGGCCTCATCCGGGGCAAGAAGGTAGCAACGGCTCTGGCCGACCTTCAGTTCTCGCGTAAGCGGATCGCCGGCGACGTGAAGAAGTGCCTGGAATCGGCTATCGCCAATGCCGAGAACAACCATGAGCTCGACGTCGACGATCTGATCGTCGCCGAGGCTCATGTCGGCAAGGGGCTGGTGATGAAGCGGTTCGCGGCACGCGCCCGCGGTCGCGCCAGCCGTATCGAGAAGCCGTTCTCGCATATCACGATCGTGGTGCGTGAAGTCGAGGAGAAGGCCTGATGGGTCAGAAGGTTAATCCCGTCGGGCTGCGGCTCGGCATCAACCGCACCTGGGATTCGCGCTGGTTCGCCAGCAAGGGCGAATATGGGCAGCTGCTGCACGAGGATATCAAGATCCGCGAAGTGCTGCACAAGATGCTCAAGCAGGCCGCGGTCAGCAAGATCGTGATCGAGCGCCCGCACAAGAAGTGCCGCGTCACCATCTACTCGGCGCGTCCGGGCGTGGTGATCGGCAAGAAGGGCGCGGACATCGACAAGCTGCGCAAGAAGGTCTCCGAGATGACCGCCTCCGAGGTGTTCATCAACATCGTCGAGATTCGGAAGCCGGAAATCGATGCGCGCCTCGTCGCCGAATCGATCGCCCAGCAGCTCGAGCGCCGTGTGGCGTTCCGTCGCGCCATGAAGCGCGCCGTGCAGTCGGCGATGCGTCTGGGCGCCGAAGGCATCCGTATCAACTGCTCCGGCCGCCTCGGCGGCGCGGAAATCGCGCGTCTCGAATGGTATCGTGAAGGGCGCGTGCCGCTTCACACCTTGCGCGCGGACGTGGATTACGGTACGGCCACCGCCTTCACGACCTACGGCACCTGCGGTGTCAAGGTCTGGATCTTCAAGGGCGAGATCCTGGAGCACGATCCGATGGCGCAGGATAAGCGCCAGGCGGAGAGTGAATCTTCGGGTGGTCGTCCCTCGCGCCGCGACGCGGCGTGAGATTCGTAAAGAAGGAATAAGAGGCGCGTCATGCTGCAACCGAAGCGCACGAAGTTCCGCAAGCAGTTCAAGGGCCGTATTCACGGTGCTGCGAAAGGCGGAACTGACCTCAATTTCGGCCAGTTCGGGCTGAAGGCCCTTGAGCCGGAGCGAGTTACCGCTCGTCAGATCGAAGCCGCGCGTCGCGCGCTGACCCGTCACATGAAGCGTGCGGGCCGTGTGTGGATCCGCATCTTCCCGGACGTCCCGGTCACGTCGAAGCCGACCGAAGTCCGCATGGGTAAGGGTAAGGGCGCCCCGGAATATTGGGCCGCCAAGATCAAGCCCGGTCGCATCATGTTCGAGATCGACGGTGTGACCCAGGACATCGCGCGCGAGGCGCTGCGGCTCGCTGCCGCCAAGCTGCCGATCAAGACGCGCTTCGTCGAACGCATCGCTGAGTGACGGAGGGACAGATGACGAAGGCTTCCGACATTCGGACGAAGACCGCGGACGAGCTCCAGGACAACCTGCTGAACCTGAAGAAGGAGCAGTTCAACCTGCGCTTCCAGAAGGCCACGGGCCAGCTCGAGAACACGGCGCGGGTGCGTCAGGTTCGCCGCGACATCGCGCGGACCAAGACCATCCAGGCGCAGAAGGCCGCTTCTGCGGCCAAGGCTAAGTGAGGAGACAGCGATGCCGAAGCGTTTGCTGCAGGGCGTCGTGGTGAGCGACAAGCAGGACAAGACCGTCGTGGTCCGTGTCGAGCGTCGTTTCACCCATCCGCTGCTGAAGAAGACCGTCCGCCGTTCCAAGAAGTACCATGCTCACGATGAGAGCAATGTGTGGAAGGAAGGCGATACCGTCTGGATCGAGGAGCACCGCCCCTTGTCCAAGCTCAAGAACTGGATCGTGGTCCAGGGCGAGAAGCGGGCTGAAGTCTGAGCTCCCGGTAACACGGGGTTAAGGGTGCGCCGTTTAACGGCTGCGCGCAGTTTTTGCGAGAAATAGGTGCGTCATGATCCAGATGCAGACCAATCTCGACGTCGCGGACAATTCCGGCGCGCGTCGCGTCATGTGCATCAAGGTGCTGGGCGGTTCGAAGCGTAAGTACGCCCATGTCGGCGACATCATCGTGGTGTCGGTGAAAGAGGCTATTCCGCGCGGCCGCGTCAAGAAGGGCGATGTGATGAAGGCGGTCGTCGTTCGTACCGCCAAGGACATCCGTCGCGTCGACGGCTCGGTGATCCGCTTCGACCGCAATGCGGCCGTGCTGATCAACAACAACAAGGAGCCGGTCGGCACGCGTATCTTCGGACCGGTTCCGCGCGAGCTCCGCGCCAAGAACCACATGAAGATCATTTCGCTGGCGCCGGAGGTGCTTTGATGGCCGCGAAGATTAAAAAAGGCGACAAGGTCGTCGTCCTCGCTGGCCGCGACAAGGGTCGCTCCGGCGAGGTGTTCGAGGTGCTTCCGAAGGAAGGTACCGCCCGCGTTCGCGGCGTGAACCTCGTGAAGCGCCACCAGCGGCAGAGCGCGAACCAGGAAGGCGGGATCATCTCCAAGGAGGCCCCGATCGACCTGTCGAACATCGCGATCGCCGATCCGAAGGACGGCAAGCCGACCCGCGTCGGTTTCCTGGTGCAGGCCGACGGCACCAAGGTGCGCGTCGCCAAGCGCTCGGGGGAGAAGATCGATGGCTGAGACCAACTACACCCCGCGCCTGCGTTCTCACTATGAGGACGTGGTGCGTAAGGCGATGATCGAGCAGTTCGGCTACGCCAACCCGATGGAAGTGCCGACGATCGACAAGATCGTCATCAACATGGGCGTGGGCGAAGCCACCGCCGATACCAAGAAGGTGCAGACCGCCGCTGGCGATCTGGCGCTCATTGCCGGCCAGAAGCCGGTCGTGACCCGCGCCCGCAAGGCCATCTCGAACTTCAAGCTGCGCGAGAACCAGCCGGTCGGCGCCAAGGTCACGCTCCGCAAGGTGCGCATGTACGAGTTCCTTGATCGGCTCGTGAACATCGCCCTGCCGCGCGTTCGCGACTTCCGTGGCTTGAACCCGAAGAGCTTTGACGGCCGCGGCAACTACGCGCTCGGCATCAAGGAGCATATCGTGTTCCCCGAGATCAACTACGACAAGGTTGATCAGATGTGGGGCATGGACATCATCGTCTGCACGACGGCGAAGACGGACGAAGAGGCGCGCGCGCTTCTGAAGGCCTTCAACTTCCCGTTCCGTCAGTAAGCATCCCCTTCCGGCAGTGGGGCCACGGCCCCAAACGCGGAGACTAGGAGCAAGTCATATGGCGAAGAAGAGCGCGGTCGAAAAGAACGAACACCGCCGGAAGCTCGTAAAGAACTATTCCGGCAAGCGTTCGCGTCTCAAGGCCCTGGTTAGCAACAAGGAACTCCCGATTGAGGAGCGCTTCGCGGCGGTTCTCAAGCTCGCGGAGCTTCCGCGCAATTCGGCGAAGGTGCGCATCCGCAACCGGTGCGAAGTCACCGGTCGCCCGCGCGCCTACTATCGTAAGCTCAAGATGAGCCGCATCGCGCTCCGTGAGCTTGGTTCGTCGGGGCAGGTCCCCGGCCTCGTCAAGTCGAGCTGGTGAGGAGGCCGAGCATGTCCACGACTGATCCGATCGGCGATCTCATCACCCGCATCCGCAACGCGCAGATGCGTCGCAAGGAAAAGATCTCCACGCCCGGCTCGCGTCTGCGCGCCAGCGTGCTCGAAGTTCTGGCCGCTGAGGGCTTCATTCGCGGTTATTCCGCGTCGGAGCCGGTCAATGGCCGCACCGAGTTCGAGATCGAGCTGAAGTACTATGACGGCGAGCCGGTGATCCGCGAGATTTCGCGCGTCTCCAAGCCTGGCCGTCGGGTGTATTCTTCGGTCAAGACCCTTCCCCGCGTCGCCAACGGTCTCGGCGTCGCTGTCGTCTCCACGCCGCAGGGCGTGATGGCGGACCACGAAGCCCGCGAGAAGAACGTGGGCGGCGAGGTCCTCTTCACGGTCTTCTGATCGGGAGGGAGAGAGAGCACATGTCCAAGATCGGTAAAGCCCCCATCACCATCCCCGCCGGCGTCACCGCCGCGATTGATGGCCAGACGGTCAAGGTCAAGGGCCCCAAGGGCGCCCTTGAAGTGAATGTCGTCGAGGAAATCGACGTGAAGCTCGAGAACGGGACCATCCTGTTCGCGCTTCGCGGCGAGACCAACCGGCACAAGGCGATGTGGGGTCTGTCCCGCACGCTGGTGTCGAACCTCGTCGAAGGCGTGACGAAGGGTTTCGAGAAGAAGCTCGAGATCAACGGCGTCGGTTATCGCGCCGCGGTGCAGGGCAAAGTCCTGAACCTCGCGCTTGGCTACAGCCACGACGTGATCTACCCGATTCCGGAAGGGATCCAGATCGCGACGCCGAAGCCGACGGAGATCGTCGTGTCCGGCATCGACCGCCAGAAGGTTGGCCAGGTCGCCGCCGAGATCCGTGAGTTCCGCGGCCCCGAGCCCTACAAGGGCAAGGGCGTCAAGTACGCTGGCGAGTTCATCTTCCGCAAGGAAGGCAAGAAGAAGTAACGGACCCGAACCATGGCACAGTATCAGGACGCTACCGAGCGCCGTAAGGCGCGTGTCCGTCGTGCGATCCGCGCGACGGCGAACGGGCGGCCGCGCCTCTCGGTGCATCGCTCGTCGAAGCACATCTATGCGCAGGTCATCGACGACGCGCGCGGCGTGACTATCGCCGCTGCGTCTTCGCTCGAGAAGGCTCTGCGGGAAAGCCTCAAGACCGGCGCGGATGTCGCGGCGGCCGAGGCGATCGGCAAGCTCGTGGCGGAACGCGCCGTCGCAGCCGGTGTGAAGGACGTGGTCTTCGACCGCGGCGCCTTCATTTATCACGGCCGCGTCAAGGCGCTCGCCGATGCCGCCCGCGAGGGCGGTCTCAACTTCTGAGATCACGAGCGGGATCTCCCGCAGAACGACGAGGAATAGATCATGGCTCGTGAACGTGAGCGTGAACGCGAAGATCGCGACAACACGTTCGTGGACAAGCTGGTCCACATCAACCGTGTCGCGAAGGTGGTGAAGGGTGGCCGTCGTTTCGGCTTCGCTGCGCTGGTCGTCGTCGGCGACCAGAAGGGCCGCGTCGGCTTCGGCCACGGCAAGGCCCGCGAAGTGCCGGAAGCGATCCGCAAGGCGACTGAAGCCGCCAAGCGCGCGCTGATCCGCGTGCCGCTGCGCGAGGGCCGGACGCTGCACCATGACGTGCACGGCCACCATGGCGCCGGCAAGGTCATCCTGCGCGCGGCCCCGGCCGGTACCGGCATCATCGCCGGCGGCCCGATGCGTGCGGTTTTCGAGACGCTCGGCATGCAGGACGTGGTGGCGAAGTCTTTCGGCTCGTCCAACCCGTACAACATGGTCCGCGCGACCTTCGACGCGCTGAAGAACCAGGACAGCCCGCGTCTCGTGGCTGCCCGCCGCAGCCTGAAGGTGTCGCAGCTCCAGTCCCGCCGCCGCGTCGACGACGCCGAAGCGACCGACTGAGCCGCCTGAGAGGTAGTGGAGCTTATCATGGCGAAAAGCAGCAAGACGGTCACCGTCGAACAGACCGGCAGCCCGATCCGCCGTCCGGAAGAACAGCGGGCGACCCTCATCGGCCTCGGCCTCAACAAGCTCGGGCGTCGTTCGACGCTCGAAGACACCCCGGCCGTGCGTGGCATGATCCAGAAGGTTCGCCACCTCGTCCGCGTCGTCGAAGCGTGACGGCAGGAGATTGGCGATGAGCAGCCTCAAGGACATCAAGGACAACGAAGGCGCGCGTAAGTCTCGCATGCGCGTCGGCCGTGGCATCGGCTCCGGCAAGGGCAAGACCGGCGGACGTGGCGTGAAGGGGCAGACCTCGCGCACCGGCGTCGCGATCAAGGGCTTCGAGGGCGGCCAGATGCCGATCCATCGTCGCCTGCCCAAGCGCGGCTTCCACAACATCTTCGCGCTGGATTGGAACGAGGTTTCCCTCGATCGTATCCAGGTCGCGATCGATGCCGGCAAGCTCGACGCGAAGGCGCCGATCACGCAGGCCGCGCTGGTCGAGGCCGGCGTCCTGCGCCGCGCCAAGGATGGCGTGCGCGTGCTGGGTGGCGAGCTGAAGACCAAGGTGACGCTGGAAGTGGCTCACGCCACCAAGTCGGCTGTCGCGGCGATCGAGAAGGCCGGCGGCACTCTGACGCTCCCCGCGTCGAAGGCTGAGGCTGGCGAAACGGCGGCCTGACGCTTAAGTCAGGCCTTCCGACTATTTTCAGGGCACAGGTGAGGGAGCGAAGCCCCATGGCCTCGGCAGCAGAACAGCTCGCGGCAAACCTCAATTTCGGTGCTCTGGCAAAAGCCGACGAACTCAAGAAGCGCATCTGGTTCACGCTGGGTGCGCTTCTCGTGTATCGGCTGGGCACCTACATCCCGATGCCGGGCATCAATCCCGACGCGCTGGCCGACGTGTTCCGCACGGCGTCGCAGGGCATCATCGGCCTCTTCAACATGTTCTCGGGCGGCGCGGTCTCGCGCATGGCGATCTTCGCCCTGAACATCATGCCGTACATCTCGGCCTCCATCATCATTCAGCTGCTCACCACCGTCTCCCCGACGCTGGAAGCTCTGAAGAAGGAAGGCGAGTCCGGCCGCAAGACCATCAATCAATACACGCGCTACCTCACCGTGGTGCTCGCCGTGTTCCAGTCCTACGGCATCGCCGTCGGGCTCGAGGGCTCGGGCGCCGTCGTGTCCGATCCGGGCTGGTTCTTCCGCATCTCGACGGTGATCACCCTGACGGGCGGCACGATGTTCCTGATGTGGCTGGGCGAGCAGATCACCTCGCGCGGCATCGGCAACGGTATCTCGCTGATCATCTTCGCCGGCATCGTCGCGGAGCTGCCTTCGGCGGTCGCCAACACGCTGGAGCTCGGCCGCCAGGGCGCCATTTCGACCGGCCTGGTTCTGGCCGTGATCCTGATGGCCGTCGCGGTCATCACCTTCATCGTGTTCATGGAGCGCGCCCAGCGCCGGCTGCTGATCCAGTATCCGAAGCGCCAGGTCGGCAACAAGCTCTATGAGGGGCAGTCCTCGCACCTGCCGCTCAAGCTGAACACGTCGGGCGTCATCCCGCCGATCTTCGCCTCGTCGCTGCTGCTGATCCCGACCACGGTCGCGAGCTTCATGCAGGGGCAGGGGCCCGGCTGGCTGACGACGGTGACGACGCTGATCGGCCACGGCCAGCCGCTGTTCATGCTGCTCTATGTGCTGCTGATCGTGTTCTTCTGCTTCTTCTACACCGCGATCGTGTTCAATCCGACCGAGACCGCGGACAATCTGAAGAAGCACGGCGGCTTTATTCCCGGCATCCGTCCGGGCGAGCGCACGGCCGAGTACATCGACTATGTGCTGACTCGCATCACCGTCATCGGTGCGGCTTACCTTGCGATCGTCTGCTTGTTCCCTGAGATTCTGATCTCCTACGCGGCGGTGCCGTTCTACTTCGGCGGTACGTCCCTGCTCATCGTGGTGAGCGTGACCATGGACACCGTGGCTCAGGTTCAGGGGCACTTGCTGGCGCATCAGTATGAAGGGCTGGTCAAAAAGGCCAAGCTCAGGGGGAAGCGCCGATGAGGCTGATTCTGCTCGGACCGCCGGGAGCGGGCAAGGGCACCCAGGCACAGCGCCTGGTCGCACGTCACGGGATCGTGCAGTTGTCGACTGGCGACATGCTGCGCGAGGCGGTTCGAAATGAGACGCCGATTGGCCTGAAGGCGAAGGCGGTGATGGAGGCGGGCAAGCTCGTCTCCGACGAGATCGTGATCGGCATCATCTCTGATCGCATCGACCAGCCGGACTGCGCCAAGGGCTTCATCCTTGACGGTTTCCCGCGCACGGTTGCCCAAGCAGAGGCTCTCGACGCCATTCTGGCGGCGAAGGGGCTGAAGCTGGATGCGGTCATCGAGTTCAAGGTCGATCAGGAGAAGCTGGTCGACCGCATCCTGCAGCGCGCGCGAGAGACTGCAGCGCGCGGCGAGCCGGTGCGCAAGGACGATGATCCGGAGATCTTCAAGACCCGCCTCGAGGCGTATAATCGCGACACCGCCGTGGTCGCGCCGTACTACTCCCAGCGGGGCCTTCTGGTGACGGTCGACGGCATGAGGCCGATCGACGAGGTGTCCAAGGCGATCTCGGACGTTCTCGAAACGGTCTGACGGAACCATCGCGCGGCTTGACATATGGAGTGAATCGCTCTATGTGCCGCGCTTCACTTAAGCGAGCGTCGCGCATCGACATCATTCGCTGATGTCGCGTGGCTTCGTGCGTATCCCTGCAGGGGCCGGCCTCCACCGGACGCGGGGCAATCAATTCCGGTTCGTCCGGTTACATGGAGTGAGCGAAGTGGCTCGTATTGCAGGCGTAAACATCCCGACCAACAAGCGCGTCATCATCGCGCTCCAGTACATTCACGGCATCGGCGCGAAGAACGCCGCCGACATCGTGGAGAAGGTCGGTATCCCGCTCGACCGTCGCGTCAACCAGCTGACCGACCAGGAAGTTCTCCAGATCCGCGAGACCATCGACCGCGACTATATCGTCGAGGGCGATCTGCGTCGCGAAGTCTCGATGAACATCAAGCGCCTGATGGACCTCGGCTGCTACCGTGGCCTGCGTCATCGTCGCGGCCTGCCGGTTCGCGGCCAGCGCACGCACACCAATGCCCGCACCCGCAAGGGGCCGGCCAAGCCGATCGCCGGCAAGAAGAAGTGATGCGGCGGGCCTCGGCCCGCCTTTTCAGCGTCGGCGGCGAGAGCCGCCGGCTTCAACAACGGCAATTATTGTCCCGAGCGCCTGGTATGACGGGCGCGCCTGAAGGATCGAAGGTCAAATGGCTAAAGAAGCAGCCCGCATCAAGCGCCGCGAGCGCAAGAACATCGCGTCGGGCGTCGCGCATGTGAACGCGTCGTTCAACAACACGATGATCACCATCACCGACGCGCAGGGCAACACCATTTCGTGGTCCTCGGCGGGCGCCATGGGCTTCAAGGGTTCGCGCAAGTCGACGCCGTATGCGGCGCAGGTCGCGGCCGAGGATTGCGCCCGCAAGGCTGCCGATCACGGCATGCGCACCATTGAGGTCGAGGTCTCCGGTCCGGGTTCGGGGCGCGAGTCGGCGCTGCGCGCCTTCCAGGCGGCGGGCTTCACGGTGACGTCGATCCGCGACGTGACCCCGATCCCGCACAATGGTTGCCGTCCGCGCAAGCGTCGGCGCGTCTGACGCGATTTGATCTGGCGGCGCATCGGTGCCGCCAAGGCCGCTGCGTTTGGCATTCCCTCCCGGTTCGACCGGGGGCGGTGTTGGCGGGCGAGGTGCCCGGAGCACCGTCGAAAGCAAGGGTGACGTCGTGATTCAGAAGAACTGGCAAGAGCTGATCAAGCCCGAGAAGCTCGAGGTCGCGGTCGGCAGCGATCCGAAGCGGTTTGCGACCGTTGTGGCGGAGCCGCTGGAGCGCGGCTTTGGCCAGACGCTTGGCAATGCGCTGCGGCGTATCCTGCTGTCCTCGCTGCAGGGCGCGGCGGTGACGTCGGTCCATATCGACGGCGTCCTGCACGAGTTCTCCTCGATCCCGGGCGTTCGCGAGGACGTGACGGACATTGTCCTGAACATCAAGGACATCGCCATCAAGATGGCCGGCGACGGCCCCAAGCGCATGGTGGTGAAGAAGCAGGGTCCGGGCATCGTGACCGCCGGCGACATTCAGACCGTCGGCGACGTCCAGGTGCTGAACCCCGAGCTCGTGCTCTGCACGCTCGACGACGGCGCCGAGATCCGCATGGAGTTCACGGTCGACACCGGCAAGGGCTACATTGCCGCCGATCGCAACCGTCCCGAGGACGCGCCGATCGGTCTCATCCCGGTCGACAGCCTGTACTCGCCGGTGAAGAAGGTCTCCTACAAGGTCGAGAACACCCGTGAGGGCCAGATCCTCGACTATGACAAGCTGACCCTCTCTATCGAGACCAACGGCTCGGTCAGCCCGGAAGACGCGCTGGCCTATGCCGCGCGAATCCTGCAGGACCAGCTTGAGATCTTCGTGAACTTCGAGGAGCCCAAGCGCGAGACGGAAAGCCCGGCGATCCAGGAGCTGCCCTTCAACCCGGCGCTGCTGAAGAAGGTTGACGAGCTGGAGCTGTCGGTCCGTTCGGCGAACTGCCTGAAGAACGACAACATCGTCTACATCGGCGACCTGATCCAGAAGACCGAGGCGGAGATGCTCCGTACCCCGAACTTCGGCCGCAAGTCGCTGAACGAGATCAAGGAAGTTCTTGCCAGCATGGGCCTGCACCTCGGCATGGAAGTGCCGGGCTGGCCGCCGGAGAACATCGAAGACCTCGCCAAGCGCTTCGAAGATCACTACTGAGCATTAGACGCGGCGGTCGAGCCGCCATCATCGAAACCCGGCTCGAAGGCCGTCGCATTTAGGATACTCGCCATGAACCACGGCAAGACGTATCGGAAGTTCAACCGCACCGCGGAACACCGCAAGGCCATGTTCGCCAATCTGGCGCAGGCCCTGATCACGCACGAGCAGATCGTCACCACCCTGCCCAAGGCGAAGGATCTTCGCCCGGTCGTGGAGAAGCTGATCACCCTCGGCAAGCGTGGTGGCCTGCACGCCCGTCGTCAGGCGATCGCCGACATCCGCGACGTCGCGGTCGTGCGCAAGCTGTTCGACGTGATCGGCCCGCGCTACAAGGAGCGCAATGGCGGCTACACCCGCATCATCAAGGCGGGCTTCCGTCATGGTGATTCGGCTGCCGTCGCGGTGATCGAGCTGGTCGATCGCGACGAAAGTGCCAAGGGCGCCGCCGACCTCGCCCGCCACGAGGCGGAGAAGTCGGCCGAGGCCGCCGCCTGATTTCTGGCGCGTACAGCACGTTTTGGGGAAGGGGCGGCATTTGCCGCCCCTTTTCTTTTGCCCGCGGCGGGGGCGCGGGCCCGCGACCCTTTTTCCGCCGCGCGGCGAGGGCTATATCTCAGGCATGAAACGCTTCGTCCCTGCCTCTGCCGCCATCCTCCTTCTCGCGCTCCCCGCCGCTGCGCAGACGCCGCAGCCGCGCGTGCCGACAACGCGTGCCGAGATCGGGCTCAGCTTCGCACCTGTGGTGGCCAGAACGGCGCCGGCCATTGTCAATGTCTACGCGCAGCGTACCGTGGAGGCCCGGCGCGGTCCGTCGTTGCTGGAGGACCCGTTCTTCCGCCGCTTCTTCGGCCGCCCGGATGGGCCCGGCTTCGGCGGGCCCAGCGAGCGGGTGCAGCGGGCGCTTGGCTCGGGCGTCATAGTCGACTCCTCCGGCCTCGTGGTGACGAACAACCACGTTATCGAGGGGGCGGACGAGGTCCGGGTATCGCTCGCCGACAAGCGCGAGTTCGACGCCGACATCCTGCTGCGCGATCCGCGCACCGATCTCGCCGTGCTGAAGCTGCGCGGGGGCAAGGGCGCGTTTCCCTCGGCGGAACTGGGCTCGTCCGACGACCTTCAGGTCGGCGACATCGTGCTCGCCATCGGCAATCCGTTCGGCGTCGGGCAGACGGTGACGCAGGGCATCGTCTCGGCGCTGGCGCGCACGCAGGTCGGCATTACCGACTACCAGTTCTTCATCCAGACCGATGCGGCGATCAATCCCGGCAATTCCGGCGGCGCTCTGGTCGACGGCGCCGGCCGCGTGATCGGCATCAACACGGCGATCTTCTCGCGCTCGGGCGGCTCGCAGGGCATTGGCTTCGCCATTCCCGCCGACATGGTGCGCGTGGTCCTGCAATCGGCGCTGACCGGGGGAACCTCGGTGCGCCGGCCGTGGCTGGGCGCGGCGCTGCAATCGGTCACGCCGGACATCGCCGAAGGGCTGGACCTGCCGCGTCCCGTCGGCTCGCTGGTGCAGACCGTGCGGCCGGGCAGCCCGGCGGAGAAGGCGGGCTTGCGCGTCGGTGACCTCATCACCGGCATTGCCGGGCAGGAGACCGACGACGCCGACGCCTTCGGCTATCGCTTCGCGACCCGGCCGCTGGGCGGGGCGGTCGACGTGGCGGTCGTGCGGCAGGGGCGGGCGTTGAATCTCAGCATTCCGTTGCAGCCGGCGCCGGAGACGGTGGCGCGCGAGGAGGTGACCGTGACCAACCGCTCGCCGGTCGGCGGCGCGACGGTGGTCAACCTGTCGCCCGCGGTCGCGGAGGAACTGCGGACGGTCGAGGCCGACGCCGGCGTCGTGGTGACGGCGGTCGTGGAGGGCTCGCCGGCGGAGATGACCAATCTGCGCGTCGGCGACGTCATCCTCGAGGTGAACGGGGTCAAGATAGAGCGCACGGCCGATCTGGTACGCGTGACGGGATCGCCGTCGCGCGTCTGGCGCATCACATTGCAGCGCGGCGGGCGAAAGCTGACCGCCATGCTTCCCGGGTGAGGTGACATTGGCCGATCTTTTCGCCAGCGCGGGACTGGAGGCGGCGGTGCCCCGGCCCCTGGCCGACCGCTTGCGCCCGCAGCGTCTCTCGGAGGTCGTCGGCCAGGAGCACCTGACCGGGCCGGAGGGAGCGCTCACGCGCATGCTGGGCAACCGCGCGCTCGGGTCGCTCATCTTCTGGGGTCCACCCGGCACCGGCAAGACCACCATTGCCCGCTTGCTGGCGCATGAGACGGATCTGCATTTCGAGCAGATCTCGGCGATCTTCACCGGCGTCGCCGACCTTAAGAAGGTGTTTGAGGCCGCGCGCGGGCGCCGTGCCGTGGGGCAGGGCACGCTGCTCTTCGTCGACGAAATCCATCGCTTCAATCGCGCGCAGCAGGACGGCTTCCTCCCGGTGATGGAGGACGGCACCATCACGCTGATCGGGGCGACGACCGAGAACCCGTCCTTTGAACTCAATGCGGCGCTGCTGTCGCGCGCGCGCGTGCTCACCTTCCGCCCGCTGGACGAGGTTGCGATCGGCCGCCTTCTGGAACGAGCGGAGTCGCTGGAGGGACGCCGCCTGCCGCTCGAGCCCCAAGCGCGTGCGGCGCTGTCGGGCATGGCGGATGGCGACGGGCGCTACCTGCTCGGCCTTGTCGAGGAACTGCTTTCCTTGCCGGAGGGGCCGGAACTGGATGTGGCGGCGCTGGCCGCCACCGTGCAGAAGCGGGCGCCGATCTACGACAAGGGGCAGGACGAGCACTACAACCTGCTCAGTTGCTTTCACAAGAGCCTGCGCGGCTCGGACGTCAACGCCGCCATGTACTGGGCGGCGCGGATGATCGTCGGCGGCGAGGATCCCGGCACGGTGTTCCGTCGCCTGGCCTGCGCTGCGTCAGAGGATGTCGGCATGGCCGATCCGCAGGCCATGCCGCAGGTGGTGGCCGCCTGGACGGCGTTCGACCGCGTCGGCTGGCCGGAGGGTCGGCTGTTCCTGGCGCAGGCCATCGCCTATGTCGCCACCGCGCCGAAATCCAACGCCGCCTATTCCGCTTTCAATGCCGCCATCGCGCTGGCGCAGAAGACCGGCTCGCTGCCGCCGCCCAAGCATATTCTCAACGCGCCGACCAAGTTGATGAAGGAGCTCGGCTATCACGCCGGCTACCGCTACGATCACGATTATCCCGACGCCTATGCCGGCCAGGAGTTCTTTCCGGAAGAACTCGCCGGCGATCGTCAGGCCGACCTGTACGCGCCGAACGAGCGCGGTTTCGAGCGCGAGGTGAAGAAGCGGCTGGAATACTGGGCGCGTCTGCGCGCGGAACGGCAGGGCGGAGGGAAATAGGGCAATGTGCAAGGTGGAGCCGGCGGCGTGAACGGCATCCTCATGGTCTTCTTCGGTGCCGGCATCGGCGGCGTATTGCGGCATGGAGTGAACATGCTCGCGCCTCGATTGCTGGGGATCGCCTTTCCGGGCGGGACGCTGTTCATCAACGTTCTGGGCTCGTTTCTCATCGGCTGTGTCGCGGGATGGCTCGCCTTCAAGGCCGGCGAGGCCTGGGCGCAGGGTGCGCGGCTGTTCATGGTGACCGGCATACTCGGCGGGTTCACCACCTTCTCCGCCTTCTCGCTGGAGACCGCGTTATTGGTCGAGCGGGGAGAGGCGGGGCTTGCGGCGCTGTATGTGGGCAGTTCGGTCGCGCTCTCGCTCGTCGCCGTGTTCGGCGGCCTCGCGCTGATGCGCTCTCTCGCGTGACGTGAGGCCGCGTCTCGGCTATGTGCTGGGGCGAGGAGAAATCTATCCATGGCTGTTGAGATCCGTCGCGTCGTCTCGGACGAAGAGGGCATGCGGCTCGACCGCTGGTTCAAGTCGCATTTCCCCGACCTGTCGTTCGGGCATCTGCAGAAGCTGCTGCGCAGCGGGCAGGTGCGGGTGGATGGCGGGCGCGCCAAGACCAACACCCGGCTGGCTGCCGGCCAGAGCGTGCGGGTTCCCCCGCTGGAAGAGAAACCGCAACTCTCCGCCGCCGACCATCTCGACGCGCAGGAGCGGGCCGAGAGGGGCGAGCCGCCCGTCCGCCCGGCACCGCGCGAGGGCAGGGCGGCCGGCGAGCCTGGCATCGCCGCGCCGGCAGTCAAGCGCGCCAGCGCCGACGACAAGGACGCGGCCGCGCTCAAGGCGATGATCCTTTATGAGGACCGCGACGTACTGGTGCTGAACAAGCCGTACGGTCTTGCCGTGCAGGGCGGCTCGGGCACCCATCGCCACGTCGACGGCATGCTGGAAGCGCTGCGCGGCGATGACGGCCAGAAACCTCGTCTCGTCCACCGCATCGACAAGGACACCTCCGGCATCCTGCTGGTGGCGAAGACGCGGCTGGCTGCCTCGACACTGGCCAAGACCTTCCGCTCGCGCTCGGCGCGCAAGGTTTACTGGGCGCTGGTTCCCGGCGTGCCGCGCCCGGCTCAGGGGCGCATCTCGACCTATCTCGCCAAGGACGAGGCGGCGGAACGCATGCGGGTCGCGCGCCATGGCGACGACGAGGCGAGCCACGCCATCTCCTATTACGCCATTGTCGATCACGCCGCGCAGAAGATGTCGTGGCTGTCGCTCAAGCCGGTGACGGGCCGTACCCACCAGCTGCGCGCGCATGCCGCCCATATCGGCCATCCGATTGTGGGCGACCCGAAATATTTCGACATCGAGAACTGGCCGCTGCCCGGCGGGCTGCAGAACCGCCTGCACCTTCTGGCAAGGCGTCTGGTCATTCCGCATCCGCGCGGGGACAGGCTGATCGACGTTTCCGCGCCGCTGCCGCCGCACATGCAGCAGAGCTGGAACGTGCTGGGTTTCGATGCCGGCCAATATGACCCGATTGTCGATGCCCCCGAGGAATGATGCCTCCATTCCTGCCGGCAACTGAGTTATATTTAATGGATATCCGGCACCGTAGATTCGTTGCGCTTTCCTTTTATCCAGCGGCCGGGTGAATCGATTGCTGCTGCCTCGATTTGGTGTGCAGTCGCGATCACAGCGTCAGATGCTAGCGTACATAATCGGACGATCGGTCGGCGTCGGCGACCGGTAATCCATCGGGGGGTGCCACGAGAGGCGATCCGGGCTGTGGGGCCAGGGGCGATCTTCTGAGGCTGTTGGGGAACGTCACGATGACGGAGCTCGGAGCCCGCAGCGGCCTTGCCAGGGCCACGGGACAGGGCCAGATGCGTCGTTCAAATGACTTTGTCTGGCGCCATCGGAATCTTTTCCGCCTGGCGATCACCGTCACGGCGGTGTTCGCCGACCTGATCGCGCTGCTTCTTGCCTGCCTTCTTGGCACGCTGCTGCGCCACGGTGACTTCGATGGTGGCAACTCGGTAGAGACCTTCATCCTCGTTGCGCCGATCTATCTGCTCGCTGCCGTGGCACTGCGCGCCTATCGACCGTCGTCGCTGCGTTCGTTGGGGCGTTCGCTGTTCTCGGGGACCGCTGCCTTCTTCATCGCGACCAGCATCGCACTCAGCGCGGCCTTCGCGCTGAAGGTGGGTACGATGCTGTCGCGGCTCGAGACCGGCTATGCGGTGCTGCTGGCACTGTGGTTGCTGGTCATTGTGAGGGTCGTCGGCGTCTATGTGCTGCGCCGGCTCTTTAGATCCGTGATCGAGCCGCGGCTGATCGTGCTGACCGACGGGCTCGGTGCGGACGGTTCCGATGACAGGCTGACGCAACTCGTCAATGTGCGTCAGCTCAACCTTCGTCCGGCTCTGGGCGATCCGCAGTTCTTCGATCGCGTCAGCCGCACGGTCCGCGATGCCGACCGGGTCATCCTTTCATTCTCGAACGTCAACGAACGCCTCAAATGGGCCGAGGCGATGCGCCTGAGCGGTCTCGACGCGGAGATTGTCGCGGATCTCGGCGATGTGAAGCCGCTGGCGCTGTCGCACTGGCGCCATCACACGACACTGGTCATTTCCCGCGGCCCGCTCAATCTCGGGGAGAGGATCACCAAGCGTGCCTTCGATATCGCCGTCGCGAGCGGTATCCTGTTCGTGGCCGGCCCGATCATCGCTCTGGCCGCCTTGTTGGTGAAACTCGATTCGAGGGGCCCCGTGCTTTTCGTTCAGGAGCGGGTAGGGCGCAACAACCGGACCTATCGCTGCTTCAAGCTGCGCACCATGCGCATCGATGCCATCGATGCCGCCGGCGAGGTGTCGACCTCGCGCAACGACGAGCGCGTCACCCGGATTGGCCGCTTCCTGCGGCGGACCAGCATCGACGAACTGCCGCAGCTGTTCAACGTTCTCAGGGGCGACATGAGCCTTGTCGGGCCGCGGCCGCATGCGCTGGGTTCCCGCGCCGAGGGCGCCCTGTTCTGGGAGCTCGTGCCGGACTACTGGAGCCGTCATTCGATGAAGCCGGGCGTCACCGGGCTGGCGCAGATCCGCGGCTATCGCGGCGCGACGCACAACCGGGAAGCCATTGTCGATCGCGTGGCGGCGGATCTCGAATACATCAACAGCTGGTCGCTCTGGCTCGACATCAAGATACTGGTCAAGACCGTCCGCGTGGCGATCCATCACAATGCCTACTGAGCCGGCCGAGCTCGCCGCCTGCTGCGTGGAGGTCTGCGGGAGCTGCGCATGACGCGTGGCCAAGGCATGTGCGAAGATCGCATTTCATCCCTCTTATTGCCGCAGTTCAACGCTCTTACACGCCAGGGCCGGCGAGCGGCCAATCGTTGCAATCTCGATCCGGAGACATCATGTCCCCCCTCTACCGGTGCGCCGCTGCCTTGCTGCTGGCCTGCGGCCTTTCCGCTTCGCCGGCCTTTGCCGCCGCGTCGTGCGAGGGGCGCCTTGGCACGTCGCGCGTCATGGAGGTGCAGGCGGCTGGGCTTCAGGTCGGCACCAAGCACTTCCCGCAAACGCTGGATTTGGCCGAAGGCGAGGTCGTACTCACCTTCGATGACGGCCCGCATCCCGGCACCACCAATATGGTGCTGGCGGCACTGTCGCGGGAATGCGTCCGGGCGACCTTCTTCCTCGTCGGACGCGCGGCGGCCGCCCATCCCGATCTCGCCCGTCGCATCGTGGCGGAGGGACATACGGTGGGGCACCACAGCCAGACTCATCCGATGACGCTGGCCGACATGCCCTTCGAAAAGGCGGTAGCGGATATCGAGAAGGGCTTCAGCTCCGTCGAGAAGGCGGCCTATGGCAGTGCCGCGCCGCAATTGCGCGTGCCGTTCTTCCGATTCCCCGGCTTCGGCTCGTCGCCGCAGTTGCTCGACTATCTCGCCAAGCGCGGCGTCGGCGTCTTCGGTGCCGATCTGTGGGCGGGCGACTGGAACCCGATGACGCCCGACGAGCAGCTACGGCTGGTGATGGAGCGGCTCGATCATCAGAAGCGTGGAATCATCCTGTTCCACGACACGCGCGCGCAGACCGCGAAGATGATTCCGGCTTTCCTCGTCGCGCTGCGGGAGCACGGCTATCACGTCGTGCATATCGTCCCGGCCGGTGTCGTCACCGCCGCCGCGCCGCACTGAGGCAAGGGTCGAGGACGGCTACCTCAAATTCGGATAAAATGTCTTGGAAACGACAACGGCGACCCTGAGGTCGCCGCGCGAATTCCACTTTCCGGTCAGCTGACCGAAGCCGCTGAAGTAGTTGGTGCGGTCGAGAGGACTCGAACCTCCACGGTGTTACCCACTGCCACCTCAAGGCAGCGCGTCTACCAATTCCGCCACGACCGCATCCGCTTACAGGCGAGGTCGACGAAGCGACCGCCACAGGAAGCGGGGCATCGTCTAACAGATCGATTGCCGGTCCACAAGGCCTGCGGGGGGCTGTGGATAGCGCCGTGACGGTCGCGGGGGCGGTGGGGCAGACAGAAGGCGCGGGGATGATTATCTCTAGGGCATGAACGAGCTTGTCGAGGACGGCGCCACCGCACCGGCGCATCTGCGGGGCGATCTGGTCGCGAGGCTTCCGGCCCGGCCGGGCAGCGCGCCCGTACGCTGGCGCATCGAGCGCCAGCCGGTCGAATATCCGCTCGCGCTCGCCGAGATGGACCGCCTCGCGGAGGCCATCGCCGCCGGGCGCGAACCCGAGACGGTCTGGCTGCTGGAGCATCCCCCGCTCTACACCGCCGGCACCAGCGCGCGGCCGGAAGACCTCGTCGATGCCAACCGCTTCCCGATCTTCCAGACCGGGCGGGGCGGGCAGTTCACCTATCACGGCCCCGGCCAGCGCGTGGCCTATGTGATGTTGGATTTGCGCCGCCGATCGCCGGACGTGCGCCGTTACGTGGCGGCGCTGGAGGAATGGATCATCCGCACGCTGGCGGGCTTCAATGTGCGTGGCGAACGGCGCGAGGACCGGGTGGGCGTGTGGGTTCGCCACCCCACCAAGGCGGGCGAGGGGGAGGACAAGATCGCCGCCATCGGCATCCGTGTCCGGCGCTGGGTGACCATGCACGGCATCTCGCTCAACGTCGAACCGGAGTTGGCGCATTTCGGCGGCATCGTGCCGTGCGGCGTACGCGAGCATGGTGTCACCAGTCTGGTGGAGCTCGGCCTGCCGATCACCATGGAGGATGTCGACCTCGTGCTGCGGCGGGAGTTCGAGCAGGTCTTCGGGCCGACGACGGACGAATAGGCGCGCGAGTCAAATCGTCGGGCGCACGTCGAAACCGGTGAAGGGTCCGTCTGCCTCGCCGGGCTCGATCTCCAGGATTTCGATACGCGTCACGCTGGCCGTCGGCGGTCCCATACGGCACGCGACGAGCAGTTCGGCCAGCGCGGCCTCCTCGGCGAACAGCAGAGCCTCGACGCTGCCCGCGCGGCGGTTGCGTACCCAGCCGGACAGTCCACGGCGGCGCGCCTCGCCCGCGAGCCAGGCGCGATAGCCGACGCCCTGCACCCGGCCGTGAATGAGCAGGCGCGTGGCCACGGCCGAATTCATGCAGCCGTCCTGTTGCAACGGGACAACGCGCAGGTCCGCATGGGAACGCTACCCCGAGGACTGAATTGCCATAGCGCGCCGCGCTTCATAAGAACGGCTCCTGTTCCACATTTCGAATGGCTCCCCCCGAACCCCAGCCGGAGAGCGGCATGCGCGAAGAGACCGAGCTCGCCGCCCCGCCGCCGTCGCGCGGGCCGGATCATGACATCGACCTGATGGAGGCACCAGGCTTCGTCGAGGCGGTCGTCGGCGCGATCGAGACCCGGCAGGTCGACACGCTGCGCGGGCTGATCGCCAATCTGCATGAAAGCGATCTGGCCCGGCTCATCGAGGCGTTGCCTGCCTCCGATCGGCCGCTGATGATCGAGCTGCTGGGCAGCGACTTCGACTTCACCGCGCTCACCGAGCTCGACGAGACGGTCCGCCTGCAGATCCTGGAGGAACTGCCGACCCAGACTGTCGTCGACGGTGTCCGCGACCTCGATTCCGATGATGCCGTCTACATCCTCGAGGACATGGACGATGCGGACAAGCAGGAGATTCTCGACAGCCTGTCGGTTCCCGAGCGCGCCGCGCTGCAGCGCAGCCTCGACTACCCCGAAGAAAGCGCCGGCCGGCGCATGCAGACCGAGTTCATCGCCTTGCCCCCGTTCTGGACCGTCGGGCAGGCGCTGGACTACATTGGCGAGACGGAGGGGCTGCCCGAGGTCTTCTTCGAGGTCTTCATCGTCGACCCCTCGTACCATCTGACCGGATCGGTGCCGCTCGACCGGCTCATCCGCACCAAGCGCGGCATCAAGCTGGGCGAGGTGGTGACGCCCGACCGGCATGTCGTGAAGGCGACCGACGACCAGGAGGACGTGGCGCGCGTGTTCGAGCGCTATAACCTGATCTCGGCTCCGGTGGTCGATGATGGCGAGCGGCTTGTCGGTGTACTCACCGTCGACGATATCGTCGACGTCATCCAGGAGGAGGCGGACGAGGACCTCAAGGCGCTTGGCGGCGTCGCCGGCGACGAGGAGCTGTCGGACAGCTTCTGGTACATCGCCAAGAGTCGCTTCTCCTGGCTGCTGCTCAATCTGATCGCGGCGAACATTGCCTCCTTCGTCATTTCGATGTTCGAGGGTGAGTTGCAGCGGATGGTCGCTCTCGCCGTGCTGATGCCGATCGTCGCCAGCCAGGGCGGCAATGCCGGCACGCAGACCATGACGGTGGCGGTGCGTGCCCTCGCCACGCGCGAATTGCGGGCGAGCAATGCCAGGCGCGTCATCGCCCGCGAGTTGCTCGTCGGCCTGTTCAATGGCGTGGTCTTCGCCGTGATCATGGCGGCGGTGGTCTTCGCGCGCTTCGGAATTGCCGATCTCGGTATCGTCATCGCCCTCGCCATGATCATCAATCTGGTGGCGGCGGCGCTCGGCGGAATTCTCATTCCGCTGGCGCTGAATCGGCTCAAGGTCGACCCGGCCGTCTCGTCGGGGCCTTTCGTGACGACGATCACCGACGTCGTCGGCTTCTTCGCCTTCCTCGGCATCGCCTCGCTCTGGTTCTAGAGCGACATCCGGTCGGTGAGTCACCTGTGCGGAACCAAGGCGTTCGCCGGTGCGGTGGCGGGGACAGAACCTGCTTCAAACGACGCTGTCCTACCGATCGTTCTGCCCACGCCGGAGGCCGTTGCTGCAACTGATTTGCTTCAAGCTGCATTAAGGAACGGCACCTACTGTACCGGCGAGGTAACACGGGAGGGAACGGATGAGGTGGCTGCTCGGCCGTCTTGCCGGATTCCGTTCCGCCGAGCCTCTGGAGACGGTGAAGTTGAACACAGGCCGCGAGGGCAGGGTCGCGCTGGGGCAGGCCGGCGACAGGACCATCCTGGCGGTGGCGCTGGTCATAGCAGCAGCGATCGCGGCGATGGTCGCGTTTTCCTTCCTCGCCGCCGGCCGCGTCGATAGCGCTTCACGTTCGCGCTGGGCGGTGCTCATGACGGATTCACTTTTCCGGCGAGCGCACGCCCTGGAACGCGATCTCGCCAGTTTCGCGCATTGGGATGAATCGGTGCTGCGCACTGCCTATTTCCTCGATACCGAATGGGTGCACGAGAATTTCGGCCGCTGGCTCCATGACACGCAGGGGCACGATCGCTCCTACATCATACTCGATGGCCGTGTGGCCTATGCGTCGATCAACGGGGCGCTCGTGGTGGCAGAGGATGCGAGCTTCGATGAGCAAGCCGTGCTGCCCCTCGTGCGAGGGGTGCAGGATGCCTTCATGGAACAGGTCGCCCATGCTGCGGGGCGCGGCACCATCGGCAGGACGGCGAGCGAGCCGGCACCGGTGTTCCGGGCGGGCTATCTGCGCGTCGAGGGGCGGCCGGCGCTGGTCGGCGCCATCAGCATCACGCCGGATTATGGACGGGTGGTGTCGCCCGATCGCGCGCCGCCGATCGCGGTGACCGTGGTCTTTCTCGACGGCGCCTTCCTCCGGGACGTCGTCGCGGAACTGCATATCGCCGACCCCGTGATTTCCGACGAGCCGGCAGATTCCAGCCGGCTCTCGGTGCCGCTGCCGTTCCACGATTCCACCATTCCTCCGGCATGGCTCAGCTGGATACCCGAAAATCCGGGTGCCGCTTTGTTGCGCGCGCTGCTTCCGGCCTTGCTGGGAACGGCCGCCCTGCTGCTGGCGGCCGCGGCGATCACGTTGTGGTACGCGCGCCGGGCCACGCGGGAGCTGGCCGCCAGCGAGGCGCTGGCCTCCCATTTGGCCTACATCGATTCACTCAGTGGGCTGGCCAACCGAGCCATGCTGATGCGCGCGCTCGACGAGCGGCTTGCCCGGATCGGCTCGGACGATCGGCTGGCGGTCTTCTTCCTGGACCTCGACGGTTTCAAGGACATCAACGATACGCTCGGCCATCACATCGGCGACCGGCTGCTGGCGGAGATCGGCGCCCGCCTCAAGGATCTCGCATTGCCCGCAATGCTGGCCTCGCGTTTCGGCGGCGACGAGTTCGTCCTCATCGCCTCGGTGGGCGCGGACAATCACGAGGTCGAGGCGATGGGTGCCGTCATCATCGAGGCGATCCGCCGCCCGACGACCGTCGCCGGCCACGTGCTCTCGGTGAGCGGCTCCATCGGCGCCACCGTGGCGCCCGATCACGGTGTCGAGGCCAGCCAGCTGATCCGGCTTGCCGACATCGCCGTCTACCGGGCCAAGGCCGAGGGGCGGGGAGGGGTCCGCCTCTTCGTGCCGCGCATGGAACGCGAGGTGGTCCGCCGCCGTGATCTCGAACTGGATCTGCGGCGGGCGCTCAAGGAGGGTGAGTTCACCGTCTATTTCCAGCCGCAGTTTTCCGTGGATGGCGAGGCGGTGGTCGGCTTCGAGGCGCTGGTGCGGTGGTTGCACCCGACGCAGGGGGTCATTTCGCCGGGCGAATTCATTCCGGTGGCGGAGCAGACCGGCCTCATCACCGAGCTCGATCTGTGGGTGCTGCGCCATTCCTGCACGCAGGCGCGCAACTGGGGCGAGGTGAAGATCGCGGTGAACCTGTCGCCGGTCGATTTTCGCAGCCGCAACCTTGCGACCACTGTTGGCGAGATCTTGAGGGAAACCAGCTTCCCCCCGGATCGGCTCGAGATCGAGATCACCGAGAACCTGTTGATCGGCAACCACTCCGAAGCCTTCGCCACCCTGTCGGCGTTCCGCAACATGGGCATCCGCATCGCGCTCGACGACTTCGGCAGCGGGTATTCCTCGCTCGGCTACATCAGGCGATTCCGGATCGACACCATCAAGATCGACCGGAGCTTCACCCAGAACATCGGCCAGAGCGACGATGCCGCCGCCATCATCGACTGCGTCGTCCGCCTCGCCCGTGCGCTCGCCATAACGGTGACGGCGGAAGGCGTGGAGACGCGCGAGCAACTGCGCTACCTGCGACTGGTCGGGTGCCATCAGGTGCAGGGCTTCCTGCTGGCCAGCCCGGTTTCGGTGGAGAATATAGGCCGTTTCCTGGAACGTGTTCGTCCCGCCGGAAGTGTGGGGACGAGGCGCGACCTGCCCTGATGAGGAGGTGAAGGATGTTCTTCGGCGCCTCGAAGCTGATCTGGATGGTGATGGTTCCGTCGACCTTCCTCGTGCTGCTGGCGGTCGTCGGCCTCCTTGTCCTGCGGCGATGGCGGCGACTGGGAACAAGTCTCCTCGTACTCGGCGTCGTGGGCCTGTTGGCCGTCGGCCTCGGTCCGTTCGGTCGCATGCTGACCGTGCCGCTGGAGAACCGTTTCCCGATCTTCGTCGATGATGGCCGGCCGGTGGACGGTGTCGTCGTGCTGGGCGGCGCGGAGCTTCCCGAGATAACGGCCGCGTGGGGGCAGCCGGCCTTCCAGGAATCGGCCGAGCGCATGTTCGCGCTGGCCGATCTCGCCCGGCGCTATCCGCAGGCGCGCCTTATCTTCTCGGGCGGAAGCGGCAGTCTCCTGGGCTCGTCCATGCAGGAGGCGGATGTGATCCGGATGGCGCTGCCGCAGCTCGGCGTCGATCCCGCGCGGGTCGCGTTCGAAACGCAGTCCCGCAACACCGAGGAGAATGCGCGGCTGTCGCGCGAACTGGCGGAGCCGAAGGCGGGGGAGCGCTGGCTGCTCGTTACCTCGGCCATGCATATGCCGCGTGCGATCGGCAGCTTCCGCGCGGCAGGGTTCCCGGTCACGGCCTACCCGGTCGACTTCCGCACCTCGGGACGCGGCGATCCCTGGCGCCCGTTCGGTTCCGTCGCCGAAGGGCTGGAATTCTTCGATGGCGCCGTGCGGCAGTGGACCGGGCTGGTGGCCTACTACTGGAGCGGCCGGAGCAGTGCGCTGTTTCCAGCGCCGTAGCGATCCGGCCGCCTGTCAGCCATCCGACGGCGGCAGCCCGAGGCGGAACACGCCGCGCAGCTCGTCGGGGTCGACCGGCTTGCCCTTGCGATAGATGACAATCTTGCCGGCCTTCGCCAGCCGGATGGCGGCGCGCCGTACGGCAGGGAGGGTGCCATGCCATTGCGGTCCCGGCGACACCGCGCGCGCCACGTCCTCGGGCGTGATCGAGCGCCCCTTTTCCGCCGCGGCGGCGACTTCGAGCACGGCGGCCTCGACGGCCTCCTCGGACGGGCGCGGTGGGCGCGAGGAAGGTTCGGTCATAGCGATGGGGCGTCCGTGTTCTCGTCGTCGAGGATCCAGTGGGAATCGCGGCCGAACTGGCGGTTGGTCATGACGATGAAGATCGCCACCGTCGCGGCCATGAAAGCCCACGCATTCACATACCAACCGAGATAGCCGATGGCGAAGAAGAATGAGCGCTGTCCCCGGTTGAAGTGCCGGCCGGCAACGGTCGCCATGCGAGCCACCTTCAGGGCATGGGCGTGGGCGTAGGTCTTTCCCGCCTCCGCCGGCGGAGGGGTCGAGCCGAGCAGGATGGTCGTGTAGTTGAACAGGCGATAGGCCCAGGCGAACTTGAAGAAGGCGTTGGCGAAGATCAGCGTCAGTCCTAGCGTCTTCAGCTCCCAGCTGGTGCGGTTCGGCGTGACGAAAGGTAGGTCGGCGAAGATCGCCATCACCGCGTCGGTGGATTGGAGAATCGCCAGCGTGGCGCCGATCGCCAGCAGCGATGTCGATGCGAAAAAGGCCGTGCCGTTCTGCAACGCAGCGACGATCTGTGCATCGACGATGCGATTCTCGCGCAGCAGCATGCGCTGCATCCACTCCAGCCGGAAATGGTCCATGCGGCGGTTGAACGAACGACGCTCCGCCCAGCCGCCCTCCATCAGCTTGTGATAGGCGGTCCACGCCACGAGGAAGGCGGCAAAGGCTATTCCATCAACATAGGTAAGTCCGAACATTGGCTTATGCCATGAAGTTCGCGTGATGCGTGAAAGGGAAGGGCAGCAGTTTTCGCCTGCGCATCGTGGCCTGCGCGTCTCCGAGGTTCAATAGCGAGGGATGGCTGTGGAAAAGCCCGCCCGACTGGCCCCGCAACGCTGCCTTGCGCGCTGTGCGGGGGATCGTGGCGATTTTGCGATTGCGAACGCGGTAACATTTCATTAAGTATCGTTTCATCGAGCGAGCGCACCGGAGAAGAAGCCGGTAGTGTCGCGGACTGAACTTCAAGGGATCATCGATGAATTCCGTTTCCGAGCACTCCTGTTGGGGAGTCGCACGTTGGACTGTCGTCGCTTTCCTGGCCGCAGTGGCCCTGTTCTACCTGTTCGGTGGCTTCCATGCCGCCGGGGTGAGCGCCAGCTGACTTGGCCGTCTGCCGCACGGCATCCCTGATCTGATGACGGTCCGGCCTCCAGGCCGGGCCGTTTTCGTTTCGGCGGTCCTCGACGCATCAAGGCCGCTTATGGCCCGCATCACATCTCGCTGTTTGCCCAAGCCGTGACGCTGGTCGATGTTGGCCCCGCAACGAGAGGGGAAATCGGACATGGCCTTATCGGACACGACCCTGAAGCTGATCATCGGCAACAAGAACTATTCCTCATGGTCGCTGCGGCCGTGGCTGGCGCTGAAGGCCTTCGAGATTCCGTTCGAAGAAGTCACCGTCCTGTTGGGAGACGATGACTTCAAGGAGCGGGTGCGGCAGCATTCGCCCGTGGGCAAGGTGCCGGTGCTGATCGACGGCGATGCCGTGGTATGGGAATCCATCGCGATCATCGAGCATCTGGCCGAGCGTTTCCCGGAAAAGGGGCTGTGGCCGGCGGATCCGGTCGCCCGCGCCCATGCGCGCTCAATCGCCACCGAAATGCATGGCGGCTTCGCTGGCCTTCGTTCGGTGGCGCCGATGAATCTCTGGCGCCCGATCGAGGTGCGCTCCCTGCCGGAGGCCGCGCTCAAGGACGTTCGCGTGCTGGTGCGGCGCTGGGGCGAGGCCCGCGAGCGGTTCGGCCAAGGCGGGCCGTTCCTGTACGGGACCTTCTCGGCCGCCGACGCGATGTATGCACCGGTCGCTACCCGCATCCGCACCTATGGCATCGCCGTCGATCCGGCGACGCAGGCCTATGTGGCGGCGATCCACGACCACCCCGCCTTTGTCAACTGGAAGCAGCAGGCGCTGCTCGAAACGCAGCTGCTGCCGGAAGACGAAGTCGACTGGCCGGTCGTCAAGCGGGTATAAGGCTGGCCGCCATTGCCCTTGCTGGACGTCCGCCCATGCCTCTCCACCTACTGAAACTCTGCGTCGGTGCCGAATCCGTTCAGGACCTCGAGGAGTGGATCGTGGAGAATCTGGCGGAGAAGGCCGCGCGGGGGCAGCCGGTCGAGCAGTTCCACACCACACGCATGGTGCCGACCCGCACCGGCGATTTGCTGGCCGGCGGCTCGCTCTATTGGGTGATCAAGGGCGAGATCGCTTGCCGGCAGGCGCTGACCGGCATCGAGCCCTTCGTCGATGCGGACGGCATCCGCCGCTGCCGGCTGATGCTCGATCCCGTCGTGCACCGCGTTGAGCCGCGCCCGAGCCGGCCGTTCCAGGGCTGGCGCTACCTCGCCGCCAAGGACGCGCCGGCCGACCTCGATACGGCGGCTGGCGATGCGCCGTTGCCGGAGAACCTCAGGCGCGAGTTGCGCTCGCTCGGCCTTCTCTGAGCCGGGGCGGAACCTGATGCCGCCCTCCGCGCGTTGTCCTCCCGTTACGACAGCAACGGGAGGGACAGCGATGACCCAGGATTCGGACGATCACCGCGTGGTGGAGAACGGTGAGGTCGTCGTGAAGGCGAACACCGAGGAGCGTCAAGCCGTCGAAGTGCGCCCGATGCGCTACGTGCTCGGCATCGGGCTGGCGCTGGTAATCATCGGCATGGCGGTCAGTTATCTCGGCGTGGTCTAGACCGCCAGATTGTCGATGAGGCGGGTCGTGCCGATACGTGCCGCGATCAGCAGGCGGATAGGGCCTTCGCTGCGTGCCGCGAGCGGGGCCAGCGTGGCGGCATGGCGCGCCTCGAGATAGTCGAGCGCGAAACCCGCTGCCACCACGCTTTGGCGCGCTTCCTCGACCGATGCGTCGACATCGCGCCCATCGCGGATGTCGGCGGCGGCCTTGGCGAGGGCGCGGTGCAGGGCCGGCGCTGCGGCACGGTCCTCGGGGCTCAGATAGACATTGCGCGAGGAGAGGGCGAGGCCGTCAGCTTCTCGGACGGTCGGCACGCCGAGGATGGCGACCGGAATATCGAGATCGCGCGCCATGCGCGTCACCACCTGAAGCTGCTGATAGTCCTTCTCGCCGAACAGCGCGACGTCGGGCGCCGCCTGAAGCAGCAGCTTGGCCACGACCGTGGCCACGCCGGCGAAATGAGTGGGGCGGAAATCCGTCTCCAGCCCCAGCGCTGGTCCGGTAAGCGAAATGGTGGTGGCGAAGCCGTCCGGGTACATCTCCGCCACATCCGGCACGAAGGCGGCGTCGACGCCGGCACCGCTCGCCTTTTCGAGATCGGCGGCAAGGGTGCGGGGATAGCGGCTCAGATCCTCGGTCGGGGCGAACTGCGTCGGGTTGACGAAGATCGAGACGATGATGCGCTCGGCCTGCTTGCGGGCCGCCTCCATCAGGGCGACGTGGCCGACATGCAGCGCCCCCATGGTCGGCACCAGCGCGACGCGCTCGCCAGCGGCTCGCCAGCGCCGGACCTGCGCCCGTAACTCGGCGACGCTGTGGAGGGTGGCGATGGTGGACGAAGGCGCACTCATGATCATCATTCCGCTTGAGACCGGGCGCGGCTGGTCTAGCAAAGCGGAGCGGCGGGTCAACCGTTCGGGAGGACGCTATGCGTGGGCGAGGAGGTCGCTAAACTCGCGCCGAATCTGCCACGCGTGCTGTGAAGGCGTCCATGGGCTCCGACAAGACCGTACCGAAAGCGCCGTCCATCGCATCCTCACCGGATGTCGCCCGCTTTCTCGCCGAGGTGAATGCCCGCCGGCCGGTGTCGGCGGATCGGCGCGGGCGCCTTGTCTTCGCGCTCGACGCCACGATGAGCCGGCAGCCGACCTGGGATCTCGCCTGTACCCTGCAGGCGGAGATGTTCGAGGAAGCGGGTGCGGTGGGCGGTCTCGACATCCAGCTGGTCTATTACCGTGGCATCGGCGAATGCCGGGCCTCACCGTGGATCACGGACGCCGCGCGCCTCGGCGCGCTGATGGCGAAGATCGATTGCCGGGGCGGGCGCACGCAGATCGGCCGGGTGCTGCGCCATGTCGCCAATGAGGCGGGCAGGGGGCCAGTGGGTGCGCTGGTCTTCGTCGGCGACGCCATGGAGGAGCAGCTGGACCATCTGTGCGCCGAGGCGGGGCCGTTGGCACTACGCGGCATCCCCGTCTTCATGTTCCAGGAGGGGCGGGACCCTTCCGTCGAACGGGCCTTCCGCGAGATCGCCCGCCTCACGCGCGGCGCGTGGTGCCGTTTCGATGCCGGCGCCGGGGCCGAGCTGCGCGCGCTGTTGCGTGCGGCCGCGAGCTACGCCGCCGGGGGGACAGAGGCTCTGAAAGCTCTTTCGGCCAGTTCCGGCGGCGCGCGCCAGCTGCTCGCCGCCATGCGGGATACACGATGATCAATCTGCTTGTCGGCGCGGCCATCGTCGCGCTGGTCTATTACGGCCTGAAGGCCTTCGGCCGGGCCGATGCCAAGGCGCTGGTGAAGCTCGGGCGCTCGGTCGGCGGGACGGTCATGCTGCTGCTGGCCGGCTTTCTCGCCATGCGCGGCCATATCGAGACGGCCATCCCGCTCGGCATCTTCGGCCTGTCGCTCATCGGCTGGAACATCGGGCAGGCGGCGCCGTGGAACCGGCTGCGCACCACGAAGGGACGTACGTCCTCCGTGCGCACCGCCGCGCTCGACATGGTGCTCGATCACGACAGCGGGCGGCTGAGCGGCACCATCACCAGCGGCTCATTCGCCGGGCGCGAGCTTGACACGCTCGATGTGCCGCGCGTGGCGGCTCTGGCACTGGAGCTGGACAGCGAGAGCCGCCAGCTACTCGAAGCGTATCTGGACCGCCGGGCGCCCGGCTGGCGTGAAAACGCTCAGCGTGATGCGGGCGGGCGGAGCGCTGACACGGCGCGCCGCGGCACGATGACGAAAGAGGAGGCCTACCAGATCCTGGGGCTTGCGCCGGGGGCGGGGACGGATGACGTCCGCAAGGCTCACCGAACCCTTATGAAGAAACTCCATCCCGACCAGGGCGGGTCGAATTATCTCGCTGCCCGGGTGAATGAAGCCAAGGATATCCTGCTCGACCGGCATTGAGGCCTCCCACTCAATTCCGGAAGACCATGCAGCTGAAGTCGTTGCGCTTGAGAGCCTGACAGGCCTTCTTGGCAGCGGCCTCGGCGTCGAACCCGGCGAAGCGGGCGCGCACGATCTTGGTGGAGCCCTTCACCGCTTGCTCGGTGTAGGAGTCGGCCTTGGAAAGCGGGGCGCCCGCCTTGGCCTTGGCCTTAGCCAGCTGGGCCTGCGCGTCGGCGACGCTGCCATAGGCGCCGATCTGGATGCCCCAACCGCCGGAACGCGGGCTGGCGGCGGTCTCGGCATTCTCGGCTTCCTGACGCGGGATCTCGGTCGGGCCGGCGCTGGCGAGTTGCACCCGCTTGATGGCCTTCTGTGCCGGCGCCTGCTGGGCGGGCGTCTGGGCAACGGCAGCCTGGCCGCCAGTGGCATCGCCATTGGTGAAGGAAAGCGTGCCGAGAATGCCCGGCTGGTTGCTGAAGGTCGCGGTCGGTGCAGCGGGGCGGGCGACGGCGACGGTCTTGACCGCCACTGGCACGATAGGCTGGGCGGAGCCGACCTGTGCGGCAGATTGCGCGGCGTCGTCCACAGCGGCAGCGCGCACGGGAGGAGTCGGTACGGAAGCGGTCGTCATCGCATCGGTTTCGACTGCGGCAACGGCGGACGCCATGGCGACGCGCGGGTTGGCGGCCGGAACCGGAATGACCTGCGGCGCGCGGGCGACGACCGGAGCCGGCTCGGCAGCCGCGATCTGCGCCGGGGCCGGCTCGGGGGTCGGAATCTCGGCCGCGGCGACCGCGACTTCCGGCGCATCGTCCTCGGAGAGGGACGGGGCGGAATTCATGCGGGCGACCATCTGCCGGCCGGCATAGGCCTTGGGCAATGCCGCGCTGACCAGCTGCACCATGCGGTTGTCGCGCGAGGCGGCGCTGGCGCCACCCATCACCACGCCGATGACGTAGCGGCCATTGGCCTTGACGCTGGTGAGCAGGTTGAAGCCGGAAGCGTTGGTGTAGCCGGTCTTGATGCCATCCACGCCCTCTATGCGGCCGAACATCCGGTTGTGGTTGCGGATCGCCTGGCCGCGATACACGAAGGAGCGGGTCGAGAAATACTCGTAGTAGCGCGGGAAGCGCTCCTGGATGGCGCGGCCGAGAACGGCAAGATCGCGCGCGGTCGTCACCTGCTGGGGATCGGGCAGGCCGTTGGGATTGCGATAGGTGGTGCGCGACATGCCGAGCGAACGGGCGCGCTGGGTCATGCGGCGAGCGAAGCTGGCGGAATCGCCGGCGAGGTTCTCGGCGATCACCACCGACACGTCGTTGGCCGAGCGAGTGACCAGCGCCTGAATTGCGTCCTCGACCGAGATGGTCGAGCCGGCCTTCACGCCGAGCTTGGAAGGCTGCTGGGCGGCGGCGTAGGCGGAGACCCGCAGCTGCGAGTCGAGCCGGAGCTTGCGGGCCTCGAGCTGCTCGAACAGCAGATAGAGCGTCATCACCTTGGTGACGGAAGCGGGATGGCGCAGGGCGTCGGCGTTGTCCTCGTAGAGCACCCGGCCGGTATTGGCATCGACGACGATCGCGGAGGCGCCGCGCTTCCACACGCCCTTGTCAGCGGTGGCGACCGTTCGCGTGACGGTCGACTTGTTGCGCGCCTGCTTCTTTTTCTTGGGAGCGGCATCCGCCACCCCCGCGCCCAGCAGCGATATCGCCAACAACGCCACACCGGCCCGCATCACATACGTGCCGAATTTCCCCGGAACCCGCATTTACCCGTCCCGCTACTCGATCCCGGCTCAGGCCGGGACTCTACAAATTGGAGCGCACTCAACAACGCAACCGGCGTGCTGCCGGCGCAAGTCGTGAAAACTCAAGGAACGTTGCCGAGCGACCACGCCGCGAAGCTTATGAAGAGTGCGGTTACGAACTCGTAAACCAGAGGTCATCAAACCGGTCCTTGTGGCGATATGATGGGCCTTGTTCACAGCGCCGGAAAAAGTGCCGCGCGAGACATATTGCACTGCACAAAATTTCTTGACGGCGATGCTGCGTCGCATTAGATAAAGACAAGGGAGAAGCGATCCCGGCGGGCGCGGGCGAGAGCAACAACTCGGCACGCGTGGAACCACCACAGGAGTTGGGTCATGCTGCAGAATTTCGACGACATCCAGAAGCTCGGCAAAGACAATCTCGAGCTCTCGGTGAAGAGCTTCGGCACCGTTTCGAAGGGCGTGCAGGCGATCGCCGTCGAGGTTGCCGATTATTCCAAGAAGTCGTTCGAGGAAGGCACGGCCACGGCTGAGAAGCTGTTCGGCGCCAAGACCCTCGACAAGGCCGTCGAGATCCAGTCCGACTATTTCAAGAGCGCGTATGAGAGCTTCGTGGCTCAGGCGACCAAGATCGGCGAACTCTATGCCGACCTCGCCAAGGAGGCCTACAAGCCCTACGAAGGCGTTCTGGGCAAGTTCCCCGCCACCAAGTGACGCAGGCTGGGTGACGCCAGCTGCCGGGGGCGAGCGCTAGCCCGGCGCGGCATTGACCGATTTCGCGAAAGGCCCGGCCGCAAGCCGGGCCTTTTTGCATGCGTGGTTCGGCGTCGTGCATGTCACCTTTCCGACATGCGGCAAACGCCGGCACTTGAAAGGCGCGTCCGGCCCAGGTCACCGGATTGCGACGGCGGCCAGGTAACGAGCCTCTGGCGCCGCCCGCGAGGCGTACCTATTATATCTGGGCAACCCCGGCATCCGGCCGGCAAGGTCCAGCCTGAATGTCAGCATATGTCACGTCCAAGCTGCCCGAAGTGATGATGGCCGACGATGAGCGGCGTCGGCGCGGCGAGAACGCGCCCGGCACTGCGGTCATCACCCGAACCAAGCCGCAGGTGAAGCGGCCAAGTCTCTATCGGGTGCTCCTGCTCAACGACGACTACACGCCAATGGAGTTCGTCGTGCACGTGCTGGAGCACTTCTTCGCCAAAAATCGGGAGGAGGCGACCCAGATCATGCTGCATGTGCATCAGCATGGCGTGGGCGAGTGCGGCATCTACACCTATGAAGTGGCCGAGACAAAAGTCACACAGGTGATGGACTTCGCACGAAAGCACCAGCATCCTTTGCAGTGCGTCATGGAGAAGAAGTGACGCTCCGCGACGGCTAAACGAAGAGGTCCCGATGCCCACCTTCTCCCGCAGCCTCGAGCAGTCGCTTCACCGGGCCCTCGCGCTCGCCAATGAACGCCACCACGAATACGCGACGCTCGAACACCTGCTGCTGTCTCTGGTCGACGATCAGGACTCGGCCGCAGTCATGCGCGCCTGCAACGTCGACCTCGAAAAGCTGCGCCGCAATCTGGTCGAGTACATCGACACCGAACTCGACAATCTGGTGCAGGACGCGGGCGAGGATTCCAAGCCGACCGCCGGCTTCCAGCGCGTGATCCAGCGCGCCGTCATCCACGTCCAATCCTCCGGTCGCGAGGAGGTGACCGGCGCCAACGTGCTCGTCGCCATCTTCGCCGAGCGGGAAAGCCATGCGGCCTATTTCCTGCAAGAGCAGGACATGACCCGCTACGATGCGGTCAACTACATCAGCCACGGCATCGCCAAGCGCGCCGGCATGTCGGAAAGTCGTCCGGTCCGCGGCGCCGAGGAGGAGACTGAGACGAAGACCGGGGAAGAGACCAAGAAGAAGGCCGACGCCCTCGACGCCTATTGCGTGAACCTCAACAAGAAGGCGCGCGAAGGCAAGATCGACCCGCTGATTGGCCGTGATGGCGAGATCCAGCGCACCATCCAGGTGCTCTGCCGCCGCTCGAAGAACAACCCGCTCTTCGTGGGCGATCCCGGCGTGGGCAAGACTGCCATCGCCGAGGGGCTTGCCCGCCGCATCGTCGCCGGCGAAGTGCCGGACGTCCTGATGAAGGCCACCGTCTTCTCGCTCGACATGGGCGCGCTGCTCGCAGGCACCCGCTACCGCGGCGACTTCGAGGAGCGCCTGAAGCAGGTGGTCAAGGAGATCGAGGCATATCCCGACGCCATCATGTTCATCGACGAGATCCATACGGTGATCGGCGCCGGCGCGACCTCGGGCGGGGCGATGGATGCCTCCAATCTGCTCAAGCCTGCCCTTGCCGCGGGCACGCTGCGCTGCATCGGTTCGACCACCTACAAGGAGTACCGCCAGTACTTCGAGAAGGATCGCGCGCTGGTGCGCCGCTTCCAGAAGATCGACGTCCCGGAGCCGACGGTTCCGGATGCGATCGAGATCCTGAAGGGCCTCAAGCCGTATTTCGAGGACTATCACCGGCTGCGCTACACCAACGAAGCCATCAAGGCGGCGGTGGAGCTTTCCGCGCGCTACATCCATGACCGCAAGCTGCCCGACAAGGCGATCGACATCATCGACGAGTCGGGCGCCGCGCAGATGCTGCTGCCGGAGGCCAAGCGCAAGAAGACCATCGGCGTGAAGGAGATCGAGGCAACGGTCGCCACCATCGCCCGCATCCCGCCAAAGAGCGTCTCGAAGAGCGACACCGAGATCCTGGCGGCGCTGGAGACCACGCTGAAGCGCGTCGTCTACGGGCAGGACAAGGCGATCGAGGCGCTGGCCTCGGCGATCAAGCTCGCCCGTGCGGGCCTGCGCGAACCGGAGAAGCCGATCGGCTCCTACCTGTTCTCCGGCCCCACCGGCGTCGGCAAGACGGAAGTGGCCAAGCAGCTCGCCTCCTCGCTCGGGGTGGAACTGCTGCGCTTCGACATGTCGGAATACATGGAGCGGCACACCATCTCGCGGCTCATCGGCGCGCCTCCCGGCTATGTCGGCTTCGACCAGGGCGGCCTGTTGACCGACGGCGTCGACCAGCACCCGCATTGCGTGCTGCTGCTCGACGAGATCGAGAAGGCGCATCCCGACCTGTTCAACATCCTGTTGCAGGTGATGGACCATGGGAAGCTGACCGACCACAACGGCAAGCAGGTGGATTTCCGCAACGTCATCCTCATCATGACGACGAATGCGGGTGCCGCCGACCTGTCGAAGTCGGCCTTCGGCTTCACCCGCTCGAAGCGTGAAGGCGACGATGTGGAGGCGATCAACCGCCTGTTCGCACCGGAGTTCCGCAACCGTCTCGACGCGATCATCACCTTCGCCCACCTCACCAACGAGATCATCGCGTTGGTGGTGGAGAAGTTCGTTCTCCAGCTGGAGGCACAGCTTGCCGACCGCAACGTGACGATCGAGCTGTCGGACGACGCGACCGCCTGGCTGGTTGAGCGCGGCTACGACCAGCAGATGGGCGCGCGCCCGATGGGCCGGGTGATCCAGGAGCACATCAAGAAGGCGCTCGCCGACGAGGTGCTGTTCGGCAAGCTGCGGTCGGGTGGCCATGTCCGCGTCGTCGTGAAGATCGACGAGGAGGGCGAGACCACGCTCGGCTTCGAGTTCCCGGAAGGGCCGATCACGCCCAAGCCGGAAAAGATCGAGCTGCCCAAGGCCAAGCGTGCGCCGCGCCGCAAGAGCGCGGCGGCCGCCAAGCCGAAGAAGCCGAGCGAGGCCGTCAAGCAGCGCCCGAGCGGCTCCAAGGTGCCGAAGGTTCCTCTGGTGAAGGCCTGAGGATCGCATAGCTCCCGATCTGGGAGAGGAGATCGACCCCGCCGGTGCATGTGCGCCGGCGGGGTTTCTGTTTTGGACGGCTTACCGGTTCGCATGGCACCCATGCGGGTCCGACCAAAGGAGCGGCTTGACGCCTGGAACTTCGCGGTCGATGTACGCGGCTCGCTGAGTTCGCCATATGCATTCGCCCTTTGCGCCGACACCGTCCGCACCGCACGCCTCCACGCGCTGGTTCCTCCGCGGGATGCTTGGGGCGTGCGCGACGCCCGGCTTCGTGCTGGTCTTCACCTTTGTCGGCTTCGGCGGGCTGATGCATGACGTCGGCTTCCCGATCATCGCCGGGCTGCTGTCGACGCTGCTGGTCTGGGCGCTGCCGGCCCAAGTGATCCTCATCGGCGGATTGGCCGCGGGAACCCCGCTGCCGGCGCTGGCGCTGGCGGTCTGCCTGTCCGGCGTACGGCTGATGCCGATGGTGGTGGCGCTGCTGCCGCTGATGCGCGGGCCGCGGCCGCAGCTGTGGAAGGAACTCATCTGCGCCCATTTCGTCGCGGTGACGATGTGGGTGGAGGGGTTTCGCCTGCTGCCGCCCGTGGCAGCCGAGGGCCGGCCGGCCTATGCCTGCGGGCTCGGAGCTGGCCTGACCTCGATGAGCATGGCCGGCACCGCCATCGGCTTCCATCTCAGCCACACATTGCCGGGTCCGCTGGCCATCGCGCTGCTGCTGCTCACCCCGATCTCCTTCACCATCCTGTTGGTGCGCAATGCGCGCCAGGCGGTGGACTGGCTTGCCATCGCGCTTGGCGCGGCGATCGCACCGCTGGTGGCGGGTTCGCCCGGCGGGCTGGACCTGTTCTGGGCCGGCGTGGGTGGGGGAACGCTGGCCTTCCTCATCGCCCGCTACGGGACGGGGAGGCGCGCATGAGCTTCTACAGCCACGAGCTTGCCGCCATCCTCATCGTCATCTTCGTGGGCTTCCTGCCGAACGAGGTCTGGCGCGTGCTGGGCGTGCTGTTCGGCCGCCGCATCGACGAGGACGGGCTGTGGATGCAGTGGGTGCGGGCGGTGGCGACGGCACTGCTCGCCGCCGTGGTGGCGCGCCTGCTGCTGATCCCCAGCGGCGCGCTGGTGGCGCTGCCACTCTGGCTGCGCGTCGGCGGCGTGGCGAGCGGCATCGCCGGATTTCTCCTGGTGCGCCGCTCGGTACTTGCCGGCGTGCTCACGGCCGAAGCGGTGCTCGTCCTCGGCGCGTGGTGGCTCGGCATTCGCTGAGGCGTCAGCCTGCGAGTGCAGCCTTCAGCCGGGCCGCCTGTTCCGCCAGAACCTCCGGCGCTTCCTTGTAGGACAGCGGCGCCCGCAACTCGACGCCGGTGTGGCGCGGGATGACGTGCACATGGAGGTGGAACACCTCCTGGCCGCCGGCCTTCTCATTGTGCTGGGTGAGGGTGATGCCGTCGGCCGCGAAGACGTCCATCTGCGCGCGGGCGATGCGCTGGGCGGCAGCCGCCACGGCGGCGAGATCGTCGGGCTCGACGTCCAGCAGGTTGCGCGACGGCGCCTTCGGAATGACCAGAACATGGCCGGTCGCGCGCGGCATGATGTCGAGGAAAGCGACCACGCGGTCGTCCTCATAGACGCAATGGGCGGGAAGCTCGCCACGCAGGATCTTCGCGAAGATGTTGCCGGGATCGTAGGTCATTCGAATTCCTCCCCTGTCAGCCTGACCTGATCGCAAGCGCGGTGGAGCCGGTCAAGGCTCATCCGCTTCCGCGTCGAGGTTGCGGCGGAAGGGACCGAGCTCGGACAACTCCTCGCCGGTCTCGGCGACATAAGCCCGCTCACGCTCGAGATAGGTGGCTACCGCGGCGCGGAAATCGGGATCGGCGATGTAATGGGCCGAGCGGGTGGTGACGGGAAGGTAGCCGCGCGCCAGCTTGTGCTCGCCCTGCGCCCCGGCCTCGACGGTGCCGAGCCTGCGGGCGATCGCGAAGTCGATGGCCTGATGGTAGCAGACCTCGAAATGCAGGAAGGGGTGGTGCTCGATCGCCCCCCAGTGCCGGCCATAAAGCGCGTCCGGGCCGATGAAGTTAATCGCGCCGGCAATCCAGCGCCCCGCGCGCTTGGCCATGACCAGCAGGATGCGCTCCGCCATGCGTTCGCCGATCAGCGAATAGAAACGACGGTTGAGATAGGGCCGACCCCATTTGCGCGAGCCGGTCTCCATGTAGAAGCCGTAGAAGGCGTCCCACGCCTCCTCGGTCAGGTCGCTGCCGGTGAGCCAGTGGATACTGATGCCTTCCGCCAGCGCTTCGCGCCGCTCGCGGCGGATCGCCTTGCGCTTGCGCGAGGCGAGGTCGCCAAGAAAACCCTCGAAATCAGCATAGCCGCGATTGTGCCAATGAAACTGCTGGTCGGTGCGCGGCAGAAAGCCCTCGTTCTCCAGCGCCTGCGCATCCTCATCACTCAGGAAGGTGGCGTGGACGGAGGAGGCATGCCGCATGCGCGCGAGCGCCACCAGCCCGCCGGCGAGCGCCCGCCTTGTGGTGTCGGGCTGCTGCCCCTCGCGTACCAGCAGGCGCGGGCCGGTGGCGGGGGTGAAGGGCACAGAGACCTGGAGTTTGGGGTAATAATGGCCGCCGGCGCGCTCATAGGCATCCGCCCAGCCCTGGTCGAAGACATATTCGCCGCGCGAGTGCGACTTCAGATAGGCAGGGCAGACGCCGAGCACGGTGCCATCCGCGCGTTCCAGCACCAGATGCTGCGGCAGCCAGCCGGTCTCCGGCGACACGCAGCCGGACTCCTCCAGAGCGGAGAGGAATTCGTGCGCGATGAACGGATTGACGAGGCTTCCGGAATCCCCGACACCCATACTCTTCAGTGGCTTAGACGAATTTGTGGATGTATCGTGTGATCTCAGGGCGGCGCAGGCATTCCAACTCGTGGCCGAGAGCGCGGTGATGTCGCTCTCGACGCGAAGAGTGAAGGTGTCGTCGGGCATGAGGCGGATCAGCTCGGGCGGGCGCGGGACGGTGCGACTTCAATTTGCGCGCCTTTGGGCCGGTGCGAAAGGGCGTTCACGCGAACGCGAACGTCGCCGGCCCCTAGGGGACGAAGCCCTCGAAAATCATCTGGTCGGCATGGCGTGCCGCCACGGCCCGGTCCTCCGGCGTGCGCACGGTCCAGGTCAGCACCGGCAGGCGGAAGGCGCGGCGGGCCAGCGAGACCGGCGTCGACGGCAGCTCCTTCACATAGTGCGCGATGAAGTCCGGCCGCGTGCGCGGGAAATGCAGCAGGTTGCCCCAGGTGAATTTGGTGGCGGGGCTGAGGATGTCCCATTCGGGATCGTCATAGGCGTGCTCCATGGTGATGCCGCGTGGAATCTGCGGCGCCAGCCTACGCACGGCGGCGACGAGGTCCGGGTCGAACGACATCAGCGCCGCGGGGCTGTCATAGCCTGCCAGCACCTCGACGGCGCGCTTGGCAACGCTCACATCGCCGTCGAACCGGCTTTTCAATTCGATGATCAGCGGCACGCGGCCGCCGACGCGGGCGAGCAGCTCGCCCAGCGTCATCGTCCGGTCGACTGTCCCGCGCAGCTCGGTCGCCTTGAATTGCGCGGCGGTCAGCGCATGGGCCGGGCCGCTGGCCAGCGTCAGGCGCTCCAGCGTGTCGTCATGGAACACCATGGCCTCGCCATCGCTGGAGAGCTGGATGTCCACCTCGATGGCGAAATCATGCGCCAGCGCGGCGTCGACCGCCGAGGGCGTGTTCTCGATCACGCCGCGCGCGGCATCGTGCAGCGCGCGGTGGGCGACGGGCCGAGCGGTGAGCCAAGCGGGAGCGTTCATGATGAGTGGCCGGGCAGGGGTCAGGCGAATTCGACGACGGCTTCGATCTCGACGCTCACATTGAACGGCAGGGCGGCGACGCCCACCGCCGAGCGGGCGTGCCGGCCGGCTTCGCCGAACACCTCGACGAGGAGGTCGGAGGCGCCGTTGATCACCTTCGGCTGGTCGGTGAAGTCGGGCGCCGAGTTCACGAAGCCGACCAGCTTCACCACGCGCTTCACCCGGTCGAGGTCGCCGAGCGCGGCCTTGATCTGGGCGATGATGTTGATGGCGCACTGGCGCGCCGCCGCGCGGCCGCCATCGATGTCCGCCTCGCCGATGAGCTTGCCGACGAGGAACTTGCCATCCGCCACGGAAATCTGGCCGGAGATCCAGAGATGGTTGCCGCTGATGACGGTCGGCACATAATTGGCCGCCGGGGCGGTGGCGGCAGGTATCGTGATGCCGAGGGCCGCGAGCTTGGCCTCAACCGTTCCGGACATTGGAATCTCCATGCTATTCTGCCGCAAGCGGGGATTGTTGGCGGTTTCCAACTTTCGCCCTTGTTCTCGCCTTGTCTTCGCGGTGCGATGTTTGTCTGATCGACATGCCGGGCGCAAGTCGCGCGCGGCCGCCTAAGGGAATTCCATCTCCATGTCCGCAACCGTGTCCGTCCGCGCCCTTCTTGCCGCCGCGCTCCTGGTCACCGCCGCCGTGCCGGCCGGCGCGGTCCAGCTCTCGCCGCATCGGGCGACCTACGCGCTCTCGCTGGACAGCAGCAAGCCGGCCAAGCGCGTCAACGGCGCCAAGGGTGAGATCACCTATGAGCTGCGCGGCAACTCTTGCGCGGGTTATTCGGTCCAGCTGCGCCAGAGCACCGACCTCGACACCGAGGGCGGGCGCCTCAACAGCGCGGTGACGACCGCCACCTGGGAGGATGGCGACGGCAATGCCTATCGCTTCCGCGTCACCAACACGATCAATGGCGAGTCGCCCGAGGAGGCCGACGGCGTCGCCGAGCGCAAGGACGGCCAGCTCGTCGTGCGCGCGACCAAGCCGGAGACCGAGACCATCCAGCTGACCAAGGGTGTGTTGCTGCCGACGCAGCACATTCTCAGCGTGCTGGCGAAGGCGCAGCAGGGCGATTCCATCTTGGAGGCGCCCGTCTATGACGGCTCGCCGGATGCGCGGAAGATCTTCGACACGCTGTCGGTGATCGGGCGGGGAACCAGCGATCCGAAGGGGCTGGAAGGGCCGGCGACCGCGCCCGATCTTTCCGGCCGCACCCGCTATCCCGTGACCATCAGCTATTACGAGCGCGGCGCCAGCGGCCAGACGCCGGACTACACGATCAGCTTCGATCTCTACGACAACGGCGTCAGCCGGGCGCTCAAGCTCGACTATGGCGACTTCGCCCTGCGCGGCACGCTCACTTCCTACGAGGCGCTGCCCCAGGAGGCGTGTTCGAAGTGACCTTGTCCGACGCGGTGTCGGTTGAGCTGAAGTCATCCGGCGCGTTACGGTTCGGCTGAGCTGCCGGCCGGCGGCGCGGCGCATCGAGCAGGATACCGCGGTCGATGATGTCCTTGCCGAAGCGTGCGCGCAGATCGTCCAGCGCCAGCTCCGCCTTGCCGCGCTTGGCGCCCTGGATGTCGACGAGGTCGGCGGGGTCGGCCAGCGCCGGATCGGCCAGTTCCGACACGCCGACGCCGATCAGCCGGAAGCGCCGCCCGTCGGTCTCCTTCGCCAGCAATTCGCGCGCATGCTCGAAGATGCGGTGGGCGAGCCGGGTCGGGTCCTCCAGCGAGCGCGCGCGGGTGATCGACTGGAAGTCGGCGGTCTTCAGCTTCAGCGTCACGGTGCGGCCGGAATGGCCGGCCGCCTTCAGCCGGTCGGACAGCTTGCGCGAGAGCGCGTAGAGTTCCTGCTCCAGCGTGCGGAAATCGCTGATGTCGACGTCGAAGGTGGTTTCGGTGGAGACGCTCTTGGTCTCGCGCTCGGGATTGACCCGCCGCTCGTCGATGCCGCGCGCCAGCCGGGCGAGGCGAAGCCCCTCAGCGCCGAAGCGGCGCGCCAGCGTCGTCTCGTCGGCGGCCTGTAAGTCGGCGATGAGGCGATAGCCCTCGCGTGCCAGCCGCTCCTGCGTCGCCTTGCCGACGCCCCAGATGGTGCCGACGCCGCGCGGGGCGAGGAAGGCGGCGGCTTCCGTGGAGCCGATCACCGCGAAGCCGCGCGGCTTGTCGAGATCGGAGGCGATCTTGGCGAGGAATTTGTTCGGCGCCAGCCCGACCGAGATGGTGACGCCGATCTCCGCCTCGATGGAGCGGGCGAGCCTGGCCAGCGCGCGCGCCGGGCTCTCGCCGTGCAGGCGCTGCGTGCCGGCGAGGTCGAGGAAGGCCTCGTCGATGGAGAGCGGCTCGACCAGCGGCGTGAGGCTCAGCATGCGCTCGCGGATCTGCCGGCCGACCGCGACATATTTCGCCATGTTCGGCTTGACCACGGTCGCCTCGGGGCACAGCGCCAGCGCCTTGAACATCGGCATGGCCGAGCGCACGCCCCTCACGCGGGCAAGATAGCAGGCGGTCGAGACCACGCCGCGCTTGCCGCCGCCGATGATCACCGGCACATCGCGCAAGGCTGGGTCGTCGCGCTTCTCCACCGCCGCATAGAAGGCGTCGCAATCGATATGGGCGATGTGGAGTTCGTCGAGTTCGGCGTGGCGGACGAGGCGCGGGCTGCCGCAATGCGGGCAGCGCGGGGCAGCACCGACATCATTGAGGCAATCGCGGCAGAAGGCCGGTGTGCCCGCCATGATGCCCCCTCAGTCGCCCGCCATGTCCGCATGGGCGAGGATCTCGCGCGCGGCCACGACATGTCCCGGTTCGATCTTCGCCTGCTCGGCATAGGCGATGAGCAGGTCCTGCCGGTTGATCAGGAAGTCCAGCAGCGCCACATGGAACGCGGCCGAGCCGGCGACGCCGCGAAGATCGGCCGGCGACAGCCCGCTTTCCGCGAGGAAGGGCCCGATCCGCTCGGGGTCGCCGGCCAGGAAGCCGAGCGCGCCGAGGCTTACCTCTCGGGCGGCCCGCTGGGAGGAGAGGCGGGTGGATTTGGGCGTGGATTTGCGGCTTTGCATTTGCGGTTCCGTAAGGAATGGCAGCGTAATGTAGAGGTTGAGGATAGGGCCGACACGCTGCTGGATACCGGCCCGCGCGCGGACCGTCGACGACGAAGTTCAGGACTCACGGACCGATGGCCAAGACCGTACTGATCGTTGAGGATAATGAGCTCAATATGAAGCTCTTCAACGATCTTCTCCAAGCCCATGGCTATGTCACGATCGGCACGCGGCACGGCGGCGAGGCGGTGGACCTCGCGCGGCGTCACCACCCCGACCTGATCCTGATGGATATCCAGCTTCCGGAAATCTCAGGCATCGACGTGACCCGCCGGCTCAAGGCCGATCCGGAGCTGAAGGCGATTCCCGTCATCGCCGTCACCGCCTTCGCGATGAAGGGCGATGAGGAGCGAATCCGCGAGGGCGGCTGCGAGGCCTATCTGTCGAAGCCGATTTCCGTCGCCAAGTTCATCGAGACGGTCCGGCAGTTCCTGCCCGAAACTTGAGCGGTGGGGCCGGGCCGGCGTCGTGTCGCTGCCGCGGCGAACCCCGTTGCTTTCGGTGCGCGTTGCGCTAGCTTCATCGGCGGTATGAGCTTGCCCTGCGGAGTGCTCGGGTCCGCCGCATCTCCTGGGTCCGTGGGGTCCGGTCGGCGGGTGGTGGTTCAGGAAGGCCTCTCCGGACCATCACCTGCCGATCACCGGCCAATCTCCTGAAAAGCCAACAAAAAAGGCGCCTCGCGGCGCCTTGTTCGTCTCAAGCGATCGGCCCTGCAGGGCCGGGATCACTCAATGCTCACTTGATCTTGCCTTCACGGAACTCGACGTGCTTGCGCGCGACCGGGTCGTACTTCTTCACGACCAGCTTGTCGGTCATGGTGCGCGAGTTCTTCTTGGTAACGTAGAAGAAGCCGGTGTCGGCGCTCGACACGAGCTTGATCTTGATGGTCGTTGCCTTGGCCATTGACCGGGTCTCCTGGTACGTGGCTCGGCCACGTCTAAAAAATCGGGTTCGCGCGGCAGCGATGCCGCTCGTTGGGCATCCGTATCCGTGATCGGGACGCGAATGTCAAGAAATCCCGCTCAGCGATCGCGCCATATCTGTCCGGCGACCACGGCGGCATAGAGCGCCAGGAAGGCGCCGATCGTCCAGGCGAAACCGTTGGGGTCGAACAGCTGCATGCCGCCGCCGACGGCGGTGGGGCCGACGATCAGCCCCACCGAATACAGCATGATGAAGGCCGCATTCGCCGTCGCCAGCGCCGCGCCGTCGAATCGCGCCCCGAGCAGCGTGAGCCCGACCGTGTAGAGGCCCGCGACGATGCCGGTGGTGGTGAACACCGTCGCCCACATCGCCCAGCTGTCGATGGCGAGGTGGGGAATCAGGAAGGCGCCGACCACGCCGATCGTGCCGCAGACGAGCAGCAGCTTGCGGCGGTCCACGCGGTCGCTCAGCAGGCCGAGCGGCAGCTGGAGCCCGACATTGCCCAACTCGGCGATGGTGAGCAGCAGAGCCGACTGCGGCTCGTTCAGTCCGCGATGCAGGCCGTAGAGCGGCAGGAAGTTGATAAGCCCGGTTTCCACGGCGCCGAACACGAAGGCCGCCAGCGTCGCCGCGGGCGCGATCCGCATCAGGCTCAGCACGCCGCGCGAACTTTCCTTCTCGATGGCCGGCGCGCTTGCGGCACCGATCATGACGGGGATCGAGGCCAGCACGAAGAAGATGGCGCCGCAGAGATAGGGCGCCCATCCCGTGGTGCCGACGAGGCTGAGAATCGCCGGGCCGCCGGCGAAGCCCATCGACAGCACCGTGCCGTAGATGCCGATGACCAGGCCGCGTCGGTGATTGGGAGCAGCGGCATTGATCCAGAACTCGCTGACGACGAACAGCACGCACAGCGCGCCGCCGAAGATGAAGCGCAGCGGGAACCACAGCAGGAACGAAGCCGTGACCTTGAAGGCCAGCAGGCTGACGGCAGCTGTGAGGACGGCGACCATCAGCAGCGCCCCGGCGCCGAAGCGGCGGACCATGTTCGGCAGGAACGGCGCCAGCGTAATGGTGGCGATGCCGCCGGTCGCGGTGTTGATGCCGATCCAGGTCGGCGAGATGCCACGCGCGTCGAGCTCGAAGGCGAGCAGCGGAATGGACAGCGCAAGCCCCAGCCCGACGACCGAGATGGCCCCGATCGCCGCGGCGATGGAGGCGATATTCACGCTCCGCGGCGCAACGGGGGCTGACATGGTCGACACTTGAAAAGGCACCTGTGACGAAACGGGAGGCGATGCCTCCAGCCGGCTTCGTCTAAACCAAACAAGCGGAAAGTCGAATGACTTTTGGCAATGTGTTCATGACGGCAATTGCTGGATCGGCGGCCGCGTGAACGCCCTCAGGCCAGGGTGTCGCGATACATCCGCCCGACCCGCGAAAAGTAGAACGGCACCGGCAGCCACGGGCGATTGCCGGCTTTCAGCCGGGTCTCGACCTCCTCGATGATGGCAAGCGTGATGGCGGGCACGTCGGTCTGCTTGGCTTCGGCGAAGGTCAGCCACGCGGTTTCGACCAGCTCCGCATCCGGGCCGACGACGCCTTCCTCGCGATGCGTGACCTCGGATGCGTCCGCCAGAAAGAACCGCGTGTCGAAGCGGCGAGGGAGCCGCGGCGGGGTGATCGCGCGGGCGACGAAGGTCAGGCCCTCGAGATTGGGAAACACGCCCGCTCGCGCGAAAGCCTGCCAGCTCTCCGGCAGTCCTTCCGGCGCGCCGGCCTCCCGCGTGCCGAGCAGAAGGCCGGTCTCCTCGAAGATCTCGCGGATCGCGGCCAGCGCCAGCGCGCGAGCCCGCGGCGCGCCGGGGCGGGTCACGCGCGCCAGCAAGCGCCGCTCGCTTTCGCTATCGAGCGTGCCGTAGACAGGGACACGGCGGTCATGCGGGTCGACCCGCCCGCCGGGGAAGACGAACTTGCCCGGCATGAACTTCAGCGCCGGATTGCGCCGGCCGAGCAGGATGCGCGGCGTACGCCGGGTGCGATCCACCAGTACCAGCGCCGCCGCGTCGACGGGGCGGACACTGGAGTGCGCAGCAGGGCGCGGCGCGCCGGCAAAGCGCGCGGAGACGTCGGCGGGTTCCATGTCGGCTCAGGTCTTCGCGGCGAGGGAGCGCGCGACAAGCTCCTCGGCCTCGCGCTGGCTCGGCGGCACGGGGTCGCGCTCGGGGTCTGTCGGGTCGAAGCCGTGCATGCGCATGACCCATTGGTAGCCGATCAGCGCGCCTTTGACCGGCGGCAGCAGCACAAGCGCGAGAATCAGCGTCATCGGCAGCCAGACGATCATGTGGATCCACAGCGCGGGATGTAGCGCCATCTCCACCGCGAGCAGCAGCGGCACGACGATGTGGCCGACGATGGTGATGACCATGTAGGGCGGGGCGTCGTCGGCGCGGTGGTGCCACAGCTCTTCGCCGCAGGCGGGGCAGTGTTCATTGACCTTGAGATAGCCGCCGTACAGCTTGCCCTCGCCGCAGGCCGGGCAACGCATGCGAAAGCCATTGGTGAGGGCGGGGCCGAGAGCCCTTTCCTTGCGTGCGACCATTTCCTGTTGCCTCCCGGCGCTATCTGCGCTTGCCGCGCCCCACCGGGCGCGAACGCTCCGCGGAGCGGCTGAAGCGATTGCGGCCGGGGCCGCGAGGGCCGCGCCGGCCGTCCATCACGAACTGCCCTTCAGATATGAGCTCGAAGCGCAGCGCGCCAGCCACCGGCGCCGCCTCGACCAGCTTCACTTCGACGCGGTCGCCGAGGCGGTGCATCTCGCCGGTGCGTTCTCCGATCAGCGCGTGGCGCGCCTCGTCGAAGCGGTAATAGTCCTGGCCGAGGGTGACGGCGGGGATGAAGCCGTCGGCGCCGGTGTCGTCCAGCGCGACGAACAGGCCGACCTTGGTGACGCCGGCGATGCGCCCCTTGAAGGTGGCGCCGAGCTGCTGCGCCATGTGGTGGGCGATCAGCCGGTCGATGGTCTCGCGCTCGGCCGCCATGGCACGGCGCTCGCTGGCGGAAATGCGGGCGGCGATTTCCGCCAGCTGTTCCGGCGTCGTGGTCTCCGGTAGGCCGTCATGGCCGAGGCCGAGCGCTCGGACCAGTCCGCGATGCACGATGAGGTCGGCATAGCGGCGGATCGGCGAGGTAAAATGCGCGTAGCGCCGCAGATGCAGGCCGAAATGACCGTAATTCTCCTGCGCATATTCCGCCTGCGCCTGGCTGCGCAGGATCACCTGGTTGACCAGCGGTGCCAGCTCCGAGCCGACGACGCGGGCGAGGATGTCGTTGAACTGCGCCGGCCGCACGGTCTCGCTCTTGGGCAGCTTGATGTCGAGCGTCTGCAGGAATTCGCGCAGGCCCGACATCTTCTCCAGCGAGGGCTGGTCGTGCACGCGGTAGACGAGGGGCGTGCGCTTCTCCTCCAGCGTCTCGGCGGCGGCGACATTGGCGAGGATCATGAACTCCTCGATCAGCTTGTGCGCGTCGAGCCGCTCGGGGACGATCACCTTGTCCACCGTGCCGTCGGGCTTCAGCAGGATCTTGCGCTCCGGCAGGTCGAGCTCCAGCGGCGAGCGGGCGTCGCGCGCCTTCTTCACCGCGCCATAGGCGGCCCAGAGCGGGCGCAGCACGTCATCCAGCAGGGGCGTGGTGGTGTCGTCGGGGCGCCCGTCAATGGCGGCCTGCGCCTGCGCATAGGCGAGCTTGGCGGCCGAGCGCATCATGATGCGGTGGAAACTGTGGCGCTTCTTGCGCCCATTGGCGCCGACCACCATGCGCACGGCGAGGGCCGGGCGGTCTTCCAGCGGGCGCAGCGAGCACAGGTCGTTGGAGATGCGCTCGGGCAGCATCGGCACCACGCGGTCGGGGAAATACACCGAATTGCCGCGCACCAGCGCTTCGCGGTCGAGCGCGCTGCCGGGGCGGACATAGGCGGCGACATCGGCGATGGCGACGGTGAGGATGAAGCCGCCTTCATTGTCGGGGTCGAGGTCCGGCACCGCATGGACGGCGTCGTCATGGTCCTTGGCGTCGGGCGGGTCGATGGTCACCAGCGGCAGGTCGCGCCAGTCCTCGCGTGTCTCGTGACGCCCGGCGAGGGTGGCGGGCCGGGCCGCCTCGGCCTCGGCCAGCGCCTCGCGGCGGAACACGCTGGGAATGCCGTGGGCGTGGATGGCGATCAGGCTGATCGCCTTCTCGGTCGCGACAGAGCCGAGCCGCTCCTTCACCTTGGCGGTGGGCAGCCCATAGGCGTGGTGGCGCACGACCTCCACGGAAACGAGGTCGCCGTCTTCCGCGTCGCCGGCGAAATCCGCCGGGATGGCGAGCTCGCGCCCCATATTGCGCTTGTCGACGGGAATGAGCCGCCCACCACCGCCCTGCGCATCGCGCCGGAAGATGCCGAGGGTGAGCGCGCGCGCCTTCTCGATCAGCTTGAGGACCTGGCCATTGTGGCGGATGCGCCCGTCCGCCTCCGGCATCTCCTCTGTCTTCAGCAGCACGCGGTCGCCGAGGGTGGGGGCGGGGCCGGCGACACGGCCGCGGCGCGCGAGGCGGACAAGGATCCTCGGTGCTTCGCCGTGCTCCTCCGTGTCCCAGTCGATGGGCTGGGCGATCAACTCGCCGTCCTCGTCGCGCTCCACCACCTCCGCCATCACGACCGCGGGCAGGGCGCCGGGCAAATGCAGCTTGTTGCGCTTGCGGCCGATCAGCCCCTCGTCGGCGAGTTCGCGAAGCAGGGACTTGAGGATGATGCGGTCGCTGCCGTCGAGCCCGAAATGGCGGGATATCTCGCGCTTGCCGACATCACCGCCATGAGCGGCGATGAACGCCATCAAATCGTCGCGACTGGGCAAGCCCTTCGGGGGCCTTGGCGCGATGGTCTTGCGGGTCTTCGTTTTGGCAGGCTTGCGCACGATTCACTGTCCTTGAAGGGCGTCGCCACGCTACCGGCAACGCGTGCCCGCGTCGACCGCGCATCGCGGACTGAAGCATTCGTCCTCCAGGGATGTCTCTTGCATTTCACCGCCCAAGCGACGATTTTGCCGCCCTTCCGGGGGGGCCGGAACCGTCGATCTGGATTCGCCTTATGGATGCCCGCTCACCGGAGGCAGCCGACGCACCGCTGTCTCATGCCGAGATTCGCACGATCATCGTCGGCGTCATGCTCGCCATGTTCCTCAGCGCGCTGGACCAGACCATCATCGCCACGGCGCTGCCGACCATCGGCGCCAGCTTCGGTGATCTCGAAAGCCTTTCCTGGGTCGTGACGGCCTATCTGCTGACCGGCACGGCGGTGACGCCGCTGGTGGGCAAGCTGGCGGACATTCACGGCCCGCGCCCGGTGCTGCTGGTATCCATCGCCTTCTTCCTGATCGGCTCGGTCATGTGCGCGCTTGCTCCGGGCATGATCTGGCTGATCGTGGGTCGCGCCGTGCAGGGGCTGGGCGGCGGCGGTCTCATCGCGCTGGCACAGACGATCATCGGCCTTCTCGTCGCGCCGCGCGAGCGCGGGCGCTATCAGGGTTATTTCGCGGTGGTGTTCATCACCTCCAGCATTGGCGGGCCCATCCTCGGCGGCTTCTTCGCCGAGCACCTGCACTGGTCGCTGATCTTCTGGATCAACGTGCCGCTCGGCATCGCGGCGGCGGCGATGAGCGACCGCGCGCTGCGCAACCTGCCGGCGCATCACCATCCGCACCGACTCGACATTCTCGGCGCATTGCTGATGTGCGTCGCGACCGTGGCGCTGCTGCTGGCGCTCAGCTGGGGCGGCACGCATTTCCGCTGGTTCTCGGCGCCGATCATGAGCCTGCTGGCCGTATCTGTCCTCGTATGGGCCGCCTTCGGCCTGCGGGTGGCTACCGCCGCCGAGCCGCTGCTGCCGGTCGCCGTGCTGGCAAATCAGGTGGTGCGCACCGGCGTGCCGGCGGCCGCCTTCGCCATGGGCACGCTGGTCGGCCTGTCGATCCAGATGCCGCTCTACCTCGAAGGGGTGATGGGCCTCACCGCGTCGCAGTCCGGTGTGGCGCTGATCCCGCTGATGGGGGGCGTCGTCGTCGGGGCGACCGGCGCGGGCCGCGCCATGGGGCACGTGACCCATTACAAGCGTCTGCCGGTGGTGGGCCTCGTCGCGTCGATCCTGTCGCTGGCGCTGGTGGCGTTCTGGCCGCACCCGCTTCATGTCGTCACGGTCGCGCTGGCGATGGGCGTCACCGGCGTCGGGCTCGGCACCGTGCTGCCGATCTCGACCGTAGCGGTGCAGAACGCGGTGCCGCTGCCGCAGATGGGCACGGCGACGGGGGTGATAAACTTCTTCCGCTCGCTGGGCAGTGCGGTTCTCACCGCCGGCTTCGGCGCCATCGTGATCGGCATGTCCGGCGTCGAGGGCAGCGCGCTGCTGGAGCGACTGCTCGCCGGCACGACGCAGGTGACCCCGCTCGCCGATGCCTTCCAGTGGATGTTCGCCGCCGCCGCCGTCTCGCTGGGGGTGTCGCTGATCGCCATACTGGCGATGGAGGAGCGCCCGTTGCGCTCCGGTCACGCGCCAGCGACGGCGCTGTCCGAATAGAGCCGGGAGGCCGAAGCCTCCCGCCTTCTACTTGCCCTTGGCGCCTGCCGCCTTCTTCGTTGCCGCCGATTTGGTCGCGGTCTTTGCCGCGGCCTTGGTCGGCGCCTTTTTCGTCGCGGTCTTGGCCGCGGGCTTGGCGGTAGAGGCCGCGCGACGCGCCGGCTTGGCGGGCGCCGAACCGGCCTTGGCGGTGATGAGTTCGACCGCCTTATCCAGCGTCACCGTTTCCGGATCGACGTCCTTCGGCAGCGTCGCATTGACCTTGCCGTGGTTCACATAGGCGCCGAAGCGGCCGGGACGGACGGTGATCGGCCCGCCGAGACTCGGGTGTTCGCCCAGCTCGCGGCCGCCGACAGCGCCGCGACCGCGGCCGGGGCCCTTGTTCTGCTTGTCGGCGATGAGCGCGACGGCGCGGTTGAGCCCGATGGCCAGCACGTCGTCGTCGGCTTCCAGATTGGCGTAGGTCTTGCCGTGCTGGACATAGGGGCCGAACTTGCCGATACCGGCGAGGATGGGTTCACCCGTGTCAGGGTGGCGGCCGATATCGCGCGGCAGCGACAGCAGCGCGAGCGCGGTCTCAAGATCGACATCCGCGGGAGCCAGTCCCTTCGGCAGGCTGGAGCGCTTGGGCTTCTCGCCGTCCTTCGCCTCGCCGAGCTGCAGATAAGTGCCGAAGCGCCCGTCACGAATGGTGACTTCCAGCCCGGTCGCCGGATCGGTGCCGAGCACGCGGGTGCCATTGGCTTCCGAGGGGTTGTCGGAATCGCCGTTCTGCACGGCCAGCGGCCGCGTGTATTTGCATTCGGGATAGTTCGAGCAGCCGATGAAGGCGCCGAACTTGCCGACCTTCAGCGAGAGGCGACCCGTGCCGCAATGCGGGCACAGGCGCGGGTCGCTGCCATCTTCCTTCGGCGGGAAGATGTGGGCGGTGAGCATCTCGTCGAGTGCGGAAATGACCTCGGAGACGCGCAGGTCCTTGGTCTCGCCGATGGCGGCGGTGAAGTCGCGCCAGAAGTCGCGCAGCACTTGCTTGAAGTCCAGCTCGCCGGCGGAGATCTGGTCGAGCTTGGCCTCGAGATCGGCCGTGAAGTCGTACTCCACATAGCGCTCGAAGAAGCTCTCGAGGAAGGCGGTGACGAGGCGACCCTTGTCCTCCGGCACCAGCCGGCGCTTGTCGAGCCGCACATATTCGCGGTCGCGCAGCACGGCGAGCACGGACGCGTAGGTCGAGGGGCGCCCGATGCCGAGCTCTTCCATCCGCTTGACCAGCGAGGCTTCCGAATAGCGCGGCGGCGGCTCGGTGAAGTGCTGGTCTGCCTTGACGCCCTTGTTCGCGAGGCTTTCGCCGGCGGACATGGCGGGAAGGCGGCGGTTCTCCTCGTCCTCGTCCTCGTCGTCGCGACCTTCGCGATAGAGCGTGAGGAAGCCGTCGAACTTGATCACCGTGCCGGTCGCGCGCAGCTCCAGCGCGCGCGCATCCACCTTCGCGTCGATGTCGACCGTGGTGCGCTCCAGCTCGGCCGATTCCATCTGGCTCGCCACCGTGCGCAGCCAGATCAGCTCATAGAGCTTGGCCTGCTCGGGCTCGAGCTGCCGGGCGACGTCCTTCGGCAAACGGGCGATGTCGGTCGGCCGGATCGCCTCGTGGGCCTCCTGCGCGTTCTTCGCCTTGACGGTGTATTTGCGCGGCGCGGCGGGCACGTAGCGCTCGCCATATTCCCGGCCGATCACCGAGCGCGCGCTGGCGATCGCCTCTGGCGCCATGTCGACGCCGTCGGTACGCATATAGGTGATGAGGCCGACCGTCTCGCCGCCGACATCGATGCCTTCATACAGGCGCTGCGCGATCCGCATGGTCTGCGCCGGGGCGAGGCCGAGCTTGCGGCTGGCCTCCTGCTGCAGCGTCGAGGTGGTGAAGGGCGGGTAGGGATGGCGCCGACCCGGCTTCGCCTCGACCGAGCGCACCTTGTAGTCCGACGTTTCCAGCGCCTTGCGGAAGGCGGCCGCCTGATCGGCGGTGCCGACATCGAGCCGGCCGATCTTCTCGCCATCGGCGCCGACGAGACGGGCCTCGAAGGTCTCACCACGCGGCGTCGCCAGCGTTGCGGCGATCGACCAGTACTCGCGCTTGACGAAGACTTCGATCTCGCGCTCGCGGTCGCACACCAGACGCAGCGCCACGGACTGCACGCGGCCAGCCGAGCGGGCGCCGGGCAGCTTGCGCCACAGCACCGGCGAGAGATTGAAGCCGACGAGGTAATCGAGCGCGCGGCGGGCGAGATAGGCATCCACCAGCGCGTCGTCGATGTGGCGCGGATGCTTCATCGCCTCCAGCACGGCCTGCTTGGTGATGGCGTTGAAGACGACGCGCGAGATCGGCTGACCCTTGAGCGCCTTCTTTTCCTTCAGCACCTCCAGCACGTGCCAGGAGATCGCCTCACCCTCGCGATCCGGGTCGGTGGCGAGGATGAGCCCGTCGGCCTCCCGCACGGCCCGCGCGATGTCGGAAAGCCGCTTCTGCGACTTCGGATCGACATCCCAGAGCATGTGGAAGTCCTGCTCGGGATCGACCGAACCATCCTTCGCGGGAAGATCGCGCACGTGTCCGTACGAGGCGATCACCTCGTAGTCCGGCCCGAGATATTTGTTGATCGTCTTCGCCTTTGCAGGCGATTCGACGATGACGACCTGCATGCGTCCGCCGCGTTCGTTGGAAGTCCAGCCCAAAGCGGCCGGGAAAATGGGGTAGCCGTACCGACCTGTCAAATACGGCATCGCCTGCATGACGCCGAACTGCCGCGTCCGCAAGGGGAAATGCCGCATTTGCCGTTTCGCACGGCGTTGGAGGCCACAACCGAAGATTGTCCATCTGCGGATGATAGCAATTTTTGATATACTTAATTACTTTATCCCGGCGTCCAAGTGGGGCATATTCCGTCGCGGGATGCGTAGTGCGGTGCCACTCCCTTATCCACAGGCCGTCAGTGAACGAATTTCTTCGCGATCCGGGCGCGCAGCGCGACGTGGCCCGTTATATCGCCGCCATGGCGAAGGAGCTTGCGGACATGGCGTCCGGCCGCGGGATGCCGCTGCTGCGCTATCTCCTGGAGATGGCGCAGGATGAGGCGCTGTCGATCAGCCGGGAGCAGCAGGAGACCAGCGAAGCGGACGAACAGCTCCGCTAGAGGCTGCCTGAGCCGAGCGATACCCGGCCGCCGGCGTGCCGTTCGAGACGGCCGGCAAGCTCAAGCTCCAGAAGCAGAATCTGTACGCCCGCTGCGCCGCTGCCGGACATGGACACGAGATCGTCGACGGCAATCGGCGTCGGTCCCAACAGTGCCAGAAAGCGACCGCGCAGATCCTCGCTGGGCTCGGGTGTTCCCGGCTGATCCGCGGCTTCCTCCTCCACCCGCAGTGTGATCGGACGGTCGCGCAGCGCGGTGAGCGCTTCAAGCACGTCGCTGACGCTGGTGACGAGCGCGGCGCCCTGCCTGATCAGGCCGTTCGTGCCTGCGGCGCGGGGGTCCAGAGGCGATCCGGGCACCGCTAGCACGTCGCGCCCCTGCTCGGCGGCGAGACGCGCGGTGATCAGCGATCCCGACCGTTCGGCAGCCTCGATCACCAGGGCGCCGAGCGCCAGACCCGACACCAGCCGGTTGCGGCGGGGAAAATCGCGGGCGCGGGGCTCCCATCCGAGCGGCATCTCGGTGAGCACCGCGCCCTGTTCGGCAATGCGGGCAAAGAGCGCGGCATTTTCCGGCGGGTAGGGACGGTCGAGGCCACCGGCGATGACCGCGATGGTGCCGGTGGCAAGCGAGGCCTCGTGGGCCACGGTGTCGATGCCGCGTGCGAGGCCTGAAACCACCACCCAGCCGGCCTCGCCGAGCCCGCGTGCCAGCCGCGCCGCCATGGTCCGGCCCGCGCCGGAGGCATTGCGGGAACCAACGATGGCGACCGCCGGGCGGTTGAGCAGTTCCACCCGGCCGGCGACGGTGATCAGCGGCGGCGCATCGTCGATCTCACGGAGCAGGGCGGGATATTCGGCTTCGCCGAGCGCGATCAGTTGCGCGTCGGCCTTCGCCAGCGCCGCCATTTCGGCTTCAGCCTCGGCTATGGTCGGGATGCGCGGCGGAATGAGGCGCCCGCCGCGCCGGGCGAGCCCCGGAAGGGCCTCTAGCGCGGCAGCAGCCCCGCCGAAGCGGTTGATCAGGCCACGGAAGGTGCGGGGACCGACATTCTCCGTGCGGATCAGGCGGAGCCAGTCGCGGCGCTGTTCATGGTCGAGATGAACGCCGCGTGCCGCCAAGGATCAGCCTTTCCGCCCGATCTTGCCTTCGGTTCCCGAAAGCAGCCGGGCGAGGTTGGCCCGGTGCAGGAACCAGAGCAGCGCGGCTAATATGGATAACAGGATGCCGGTCTGCTGCGAGGCGAGGAAAAAGGCTGCGACGGCTGTCGCTACGCTGGCGATCAGGGCAGAGAGCGAGGAGTAGCGTGTCACGAAGGCGATGGTCAGCCAGACGGCGGCGAAGATCAGCGCCGCCGGCCAGGCCAGCGCCAGCGTCACGCCGAGAAACGTCGCCACGCCCTTGCCGCCCTTGAAGCCGAGCCAGACCGGGAAGACATGGCCGAGGAAGGCGCCGAGCGCGGCGGCGAGTGCGGCCTCCTGACCGATGAAATGGCTGGCCAGCAGCACGGCCACCGTGCCCTTCAGCGCATCGCCGAGCAGCGTCGCCGCCGCCAGCCCCTTGCGGCCGGTGCGCAGCACATTGGTGGCACCGATATTTCCCGAGCCGATGCCGCGTATGTCCTCGGTGCCGGCGAGGCGCGTCAGGATGAGCCCGAACGGGATCGATCCGAGCAGATAGCCGAAGAACAGCGCGACATAGCTCGATAGCGAGGGAATGGACCAGCTCATGCCACCGACCTTAGAGGCTTTTTGCCGAAAGTGAATGACGTGAGGTCAATACACCCTCGCGCCTCACACGTATTCATATACCGTGCGGCCTGAAACCAGCGTACGCACCACGCGACCCTCGAAACGCGCCTCGTCGAAAGGCGTGTTGCGACTGCGCGATTTGAGCGATGCGGCATCGAGGATCCAGGCCTCGTCGGGTGCGATGAGCGCTATATCGGCGGCGCGGCCGGGGCGTAGCGTGCCGGCGGGCAGGCCCAGCAGTTCGGCAGGGCGGGTGGACATGGCGCGGATCAGCGTCATCAGCTCGACGCTGCCATCGTTCACCAGTCGGAGCCCTGCGGCGAGCATGGTCTCGAGGCCGACGGCGCCGAAGGCGGCTTCCGAGAACGGCAGGCGCTTCACTTCGACGTCTTGCGGATTGTGGTCGGAGACGATCACGTCGATCAGCCCGTCCGCTACCGCCTGCACCAGCGCGGTGCGGTCGTCCTCGCCGCGCAGCGGCGGGGTCAGCTTGAAGAAGGTGCGGTAACCGACCACGTCGCGCTCGTTCAGCGTCAGGTGGTTGATGGAGGCCGAGGCGGTGACCGCGAGGCCGGCCTGCTTGGCGCGGCGCAGCACATCCAGTGATTCGGCGCAGGTGAGCGAAGCCGCGTGGTAGCGCCCACCGGTGAGGGCGGCGAGGCGCACGTCGCGTTCCAGCACGATGGTTTCCGCCGCCTTGGGCACGCCGGCAAGGCCGAGCCGCGAGGCGAGCTCGCCTTCGTTCATTACGCCTTCGCCAGTGAGCGAGGTGTCCTGCGTGTGATGCACGATCAGCGCGTCGAAGTGGCGTCCATAGATGAGGGCGCGGCGCAGCACCTGCGCGGTCGGCACGGACGAGGTGCCGTCGGTGAAGGCGACCGCGCCGGCCTCGCGCAAAAGGCCGATCTCCGTCATCTCGCGGCCCTCCAGCCCCTTGGTGAGGGCGGCCATGGGATGGACGTGGACGATGGCGGTGTCGCGCGCCCGGCGCAGCACGAAGTCGACGATGGCCGGCTCGTCGATCACCGGATCGGTGTCGGGCTGGCAGATGATGGTGGTGACGCCGCCGGCCGCGGCGGCCTGGCTGGCCGAGGCCAGCGTCTCGCGGTGCTCGGCCCCCGGCTCGCCGATGAAGGCGCGCATGTCGACGAGACCGGGCACGGCGATCAGGCCGGCGCAGTCGACGATCTCGGTGCCTTCCGGCAGGCCGGCGTCCTTCAGATTGCCGGCAATGTCCTTGATGACGCCGTCGGCGACGAGAATGTCGCCATGGCTGTCGATGTCGCGCGAGGGATCGATGATCCGCGCATTGGCGAGGAGGGCGGGGCGGGGGTCACGCATTGGGCAGGTTCCGCGAGAGCGCGTCCAGCACGGCCATGCGGACGGCGACGCCCATCTCGACCTGCTCGCGAATGAGCGACTGGGCGCCGTCGGCCACCGCCGAATCGATCTCGACGCCGCGGTTCATCGGGCCGGGATGCATCACCAGCGCGTCCGGCTTGGCAAAGCGCAGCTTCGCTTCGTCCAGTCCCCAGAAGTGGAAATACTCTTTCACCGAAGGCACATAGGAGCCGTTCATGCGCTCGCGCTGGAGGCGCAGCATCATGACGATGTCGACATCGGCGAGGCCGCGGCGCATGTCGTGGAACACCTCGACGCCGAAACGGTCGATGCCGGTCGGCAGCAGGGTCGGCGGGGCAATGACACGAACCTGCGCTCCGAGCGCCTGCAACAGCAGGATGTTGGAGCGGGCGACGCGCGAATGGGTGATGTCGCCGCAGATGGCGACGGTGAGCCCCTGGATGCGGCCCTTGTTGCGGCGGATGGTCAGCGCGTCGAGCAGGGCCTGTGTCGGGTGCTCATGCGCGCCGTCGCCGGCATTCACCACCGAGCAGTCGACCTTGCGGGCCAGCAGCTCCACCGCGCCGGAAGCGGCGTGACGCACGATCAGCACGTCCGGGTGCATGGCGTTCAGCGTCGCCGCCGTGTCGATCAGCGTCTCGCCCTTCTTCACCGAGGAGGTGCTGACCGACATGTTCATCACGTCGGCGCCGAGGCGCTTGCCGGCGATCTCGAAGGAGGACTGGGTGCGGGTCGATGCCTCGAAGAAGAGGTTGATCTGGGTGCGGCCGCGCAGGGTCGCACGCTTCTTCTCGACCTGTCGGTTGAGGATCACGAACTCTTCGGCGAGGTCGAGAAGCCCGACGATCTCGTCGGGAGACAGGCCCTCGATGCCCAGCAGGTGCCGGCGGGAGAGGGCGAAACTGGCAGTCGGGTTCGATGTCATATCGAAGTCGGCTGGATAGACGCAGCAAGCCCGCGCCGCAAGCGATTAAGCACGGCTTTCCAATGATTCCGTGACGGGCGCCGCCGCCGCCCTCGTGTCGATGCGGGAACCTCGGCGGGGGCGCGACGTTGGTTCGACGATGCGCCCGATGGCGCGACAGGAGTACGAACCATGACGAATACGACCTTGAAAAGGGCCGGAATCGGCAAGCTCGCCGCTGTCGGCTTCGTGGCGGCGGTGACGGCCTTCACCGCCATTCCCGCTTCTGCCGTTCCGCTCGGTGGGGCGGGCGTCCCCGATGCCGTGAAGGCGTCCGCGACCTTGCCGGTGGAGAATGTGAAATGCCGAGCCGGCTGCGCAGCCGCGATCGGCGTCGGCGCGGGTCTGGTCACCGGCGCCATCATCGCCAATCAGGCACGCCGCGACCGGAGCTACTATTATGACGACGGTTATGATGACGGCCCGACCTATTACAGCCGCTCCGGCTATGCGCGCTCGCCCGGCTATGGTCGCTGCTGGGTCGAGGTGAACCCTGACCGTGGCACCGGCTACTGGACCAATTGCTGACGCCGATTGGAGCGACGCTCGACGGGCGGCGGCCGTGCTGCCGCCCGTGGACGCGGCTAGAGATGCGCGACGAGCGCGATGACCGTCGGCATGGTGACTGCGGCGAGCAGGGTCTGTACCGTCAGCATCTCCGCCAGCAGGGGAGCGTCGCCGCCCATCTGGCGTGCCAGCACATAGCCGTTCGGCGCCGAAGGCACCGACGCGCCGACGGCGACCACCAGCAGATCGACCTCCCTCAGCCCCAGTGCCAGACCGATGGCGATAGCTGCGGCAGGTAGCGCGAACAGCTTTATTCCGCAGGAAAGCCAGGTCGCAGGGCGTGGGCGCCGCAGATCGCCGAGCCGAAGTCCTGCCCCGACGACCAGCAGCCCCAGAGCAAGCGAGGCGCGGCCAAGTATATCGGCGAAGGTCAGGATGACGGTCGGGATGGGAATGTGGAACGCGTTGATCAGCGCGCCGAGGCCGCAGGACCAGATGAACGGATTTCGCACCAGCTGCATGATCAGTAGCCGGTTGCTGGCGCCGCCATTCTCGCCGTGGCGGGCGAGCACGGCCACGCTGAGCGCGTTGAGCGCGGGAATCATCACCGCCAGCCCTACGGCGGCGACGGCAAGGCCGCGCGGACCGGCGAGCGAACCGGAGACGGCCAGCGCGATGTAGGTGTTCCAGCGCAGTCCGCCCTGAAATAGCGATGTGTAGCCCGGACCGGTCAGGTGGAGCGCATCGGAAAGAGGGCGGCGGAACACGCTCAGCAGCACGCCGAACAGCGCCACGGCGCCCAGCAGCGCGGTTGAAACTTCGACGACGGCGACCTCGCCAAGGTCGGCGCGGGCGATGCTCACGATCAGCAGCGCCGGGAACAGCACGAAATAGGTGAGCCGTTCCAGCGCGATCCAGTGCGAGGCCTCGGGCAGCAGGCCGCGCTTCAGCACGACTCCGAGGGCGATGACGAGAAAGACCGGGAGCAGGGCGCCGAGCACGAGGGTCATGACAGGTTGTTCCGCCTCAGCCGTGCTCGGCAATGAACCGGAGCCGGTCCAGCGCCCCCTGCAGGATGAATGTCGCCGCCTGCTGGTCGACCACTTCCGCGCGGCGGGCGCGGCTCATATCCATGGCGATCATGTCGCGCTCGACGGCGGCGGTGGATAAGCGCTCGTCCCAGAGAATGATCGGCAGCTCCGTCAGCCGTGCGAGGTTGCGGGCGAATGCGCGGCTCGCCTGTGCCCGCGGCCCTTCGCTGCCGTCCATGTTGACCGGCAGGCCCAGCACGAAGCCCACGGCGCCGCGCGCGCCGGCCAGCGACAGGATACGCCTGGCATCCGGCGTGAACTGCTTGCGCGCAATAGTTTCAACCGGTGCGGCGAGACGGCGATCGGGGTCCGAACTCGCGACGCCGATGGTCTTGGTGCCGAGATCGAGCCCGACCAGCCCGCCGCGCGGTGGCAGGAGGGGGACGGCATCGGCAATGGCGAGGATTGGAGCGGGCATGGCGCGAGCGCTAGCACGCCGCCGCGCGGCGCGCCACTTCGGCACATAGCCCGACCATTTTCGGCCGGGCTGTTGGGGAAGGCAATGGAGCCGCCTTGTGCTGTCATGGCGATGCACTATGTAGCCGCCGACAGAGGCGAGGAGACGGGAATGAAGATCACCTGGTTCGGCCACGCGGCCTTCCGACTCGAGTTCGCCGACAAGGTCGTGCTGATCGACCCCTTCTTCTCGGGAAATCCAGCCTTCGGCGGCAGCATCGAAGCCGCCAGCGCGGGCGTGACGCATATCCTGCTGACGCACGGCCATGGCGACCATGTCGGCGATACGGTGGCGATCGCCGGGGCGAGCGGCGCGACGGTGGTGGCGAATGCCGATCTCGCCAGCTGGCTCGGCACGCAAGGCGTCGAGAAGCTGGAAATGATGAATACCGGCGGCACCATTCACCTCGGTGGGTTCACCGTCAGCATGGTTCGCGCCGACCATTCCTCGGGCATGATCGTCGGTGGCGCGAGCGTCTATCTCGGCAATGCCAACGGCCTGATCGTCAAGGCGCCCGGCGAGCCGACGCTTTGGCACATGGGCGACACCGACATCTTTTCCGACATGGCGCTCATCGCCGAGCTGCACCAGCCGGAGATCGTGATCGTACCGATCGGCGACCGCTTCACCATGGGCCCCGAGACGGCGGCCGTGGCCGTGACACGCTATCTCGGCGGGCTCACCATCATTCCCGCCCACTACGCGACCTTCGGCCTGCTTGAGCCGAATGCCGACCGTTTTGTCGCTCTGGTTGGCGAAGAGGCGACAGTGGTCGTGCCGGAAAAGGGCCGCGCGAGCGAGTTCACCAGGGGCTGACGCCGTCCGTCATGCCGCCGGCTGGATCGCCGCCATGGCTTCGCGGACGGCGAAGGCTTGCCGCACCAGGGCGATGGCGGCGAAGGCCTCGATAGCCTCGACGAGCAGCGGTTCGGCAAGAAAGCCGGGAACGCCCTTCGTCGGTGCATCGACGCGGCGCACCAGGCCGGCCTGGGCCGCCTTGGCGAGAATGTCGGCGATGTGAGATCGCGAGATGCGGAATGTCCGCGCAAGTGGTGCGATGGGCAGCGGCGCGCCCGTATGGGTCGCCTCGTAGAGCGCGAAGGCGATCAGCAGCCCGCCGTCGCGATCGGCAAAGACACGCAGCCAGGGGACTTCCTGAGCGATACGCCAACCCGCCCGGAACGGCGCCAGCAGCGCCGCCACGAAGGCCGCGAGGAAGCGTTCGTCATCGAGATAAGCAAGGCCGATATCGCCCTCCGGCAAGGCTGGTCGCATCGCCAGCAGGACCGTGCGCCAACGCTCCTTGTGAATGTCGATGAGGCGCGGCGTGACGACAAGCCGCCGGCGTCGGCGGTCGATATCCGGCGCGGGGACGACGAGGCCGAGGAGGCGGGCGGCAGCCAGAATCGCCGCCACACGCCCGGGACTGCACAGGCCGAGAGCGGTGGCCTCGGCTTTCAGGCGTCCGACCGTGAGTCCCGGTGCGTCAGCCGGCTCGAAATTGAGGTCGAGCATCAACAGCGCCAGGATGATTCGCGCACGGTCATTCAGCAGTCGCGTGAGCAGAAGGTTGCCCTGATAGGCGCGGCTGAGATCGAGGACGGTTTGCCGGGCGATCTGCGGAAAGTCCGCCCGTGCACGCAAACGTGCGCGGGCCGCGACTTCGTCCTCCGACAATACGGGCACGGACGGGATGGCTGCCAGTGCTGCGGAGCCCATCATTCCCCTCGGGTAATCTGACCAAAAATCGACATTGCGCGAACGAAGCCTCTACCCATTATGCGCCCGTTTCCACAACGGAACAGCCGAGGGGCACAAATGACTTCCAATCAGGACCATAGGCTCCCAAGCCGCGGACGGGCTGTGCGATATGCGGCAGTGCTGGCACTGCTTGCGGCACCTTTGTTCCTCGCCAGCGAGCGCACGGAAGCCGCTGTCGTCTATTGCACCGGTCCCGGCGTCCCGGTCGGCTGCGTGGTGCGGACCGCGCCGGCGGCACGGGCCGCCGTCTACTGCACGCGTCCGGGCTATCCGGCCGGCTGCGTGGCAGGAGTCGGCGCGCCGGGCGTGGGCGTCGCGGGAACGCCGGCCACGCGAGCCGTTGCGCGTCCGGGGCCGGGCGTCAATGCCGGCGGGCCGGTGAATCGGCCGGGCCTGCGCTGAGACTTCACACACAAGGAGAACATCCATGACCTATCTCAATGCCGCCCTGATCCGTGGTGCCGCCGGCGCGCTGTGCATCGGCGCTCTTCTTGCCATCGGCACTGCCGCCCATGCCGATCGCGCGGCGGCCGACGCCTGCGCCGCCGCGCTCTCGCCGGATGCCAAGATGATCTACGCTGCGACCGTCGGCCAGGTCGTCGGCGGTGGCGATGTGCGCACCGTCGTCACCGATACGACGCGCTCGCTCGCCATGTCCGGCAAGATCGACCGCGGCGCGGCGCGCGGCAATGCTGAGGCCGCCGGCCAGTGCCTGGCGCAGGCCAAGTCCTGACCCTTTTCTGCTGAGGCGATGCGTCAGAGGTCCGCCGCATGACCAGCCGATTCTGACGCATTTGCCCGCCGGGGGGCGGCGACCGGCATTCGATCTCCACCGACGAAGGGTGCCGCGCGTTGCGGTGCGCGGCACCCGCCTGCTATAGGGCGCGCGTCGGTTTTCAGTTGAACTGGGATTTCGGATGTCGGTCGATCAGGCGACGGTCCGGCGAGTGGCGCATCTGGCGCGCATCGCCGTGACAGAGGACGAGGTGGCCCATCTGCAGGGCGAGCTCAATGCCATTCTCGCCTTCGTGGAGCAGCTCGGCGAGGTGGACACCTCCGATGTCGAGCCGATGACGAGCGTCATCCCGCTGAAGCTGCCCCTGCGGGCTGATGTGGTGAATGACGGCTTCTATCCCGAGCGCGTGCTCGCCAACGCCCCGTTGGCCGAGGATGGCTTCTTCGCCGTGCCGAAAGTGGTGGAGTGAGCGTCATGTCCGATCTCACCCGCCTCACCATTACCGCCGCCCGCGAAGGGCTGGCGCAGGGCCATTTCACCGCGACCGAGCTGACCGGCGCCTATGTCGAGGCGGTCGAGGCCGCCGGGGCCCTGAATGCCTATGTGCTGTCCACGCCCGAGAAGGCGCTGGAGATGGCCAAGGCCAGCGACGAGCGCATCGCCAAGGGCGAGGCCGGGCCGCTGGAAGGCATCCCGCTCGGCATCAAGGACATGTTCGCGACCAGCGGCGTGCGCACCACGGCCTGCTCGAACATCATCAGGAACTTCGTGCCGCCCTATGAGTCGACCGTGACCTCGCAGCTCTGGCGCGACGGGGCGGTGCTGCTCGGCAAGCTGAACCAGGACGAGTTCGCCATGGGCTCGTCCACCGAATCGAGCGCCTTCGGCGCGGCGGTGAACCCCTGGCGACGCAACGGCTCCTCGCAGCCGCTGGTGCCGGGCGGCTCTTCCGGCGGTTCGGCGGCGGCGGTGGCGGCGCATATCTGCGCCGGCGCGGCGGGCACCGATACCGGCGGTTCGATCCGCCAGCCGGCGGCGTTCACCGGTACGGTCGGCATCAAGCCGACCTATGGGCGCTGCTCGCGCTGGGGCATCATCGCCTATGCCTCCTCGCTGGATCAGGCCGGCCCGATCGCCCGCTCGGTCAACGATGCGGCGCTGCTGCTGCGTTCCATGGCCGGCCACGACCCGAAGGATTCGACCAGCGCCAATCTGGCCGTGCCGGACTACGAGGCGGCGGTTGGCGCCTCGGTGAAGGGCAAGCGGATCGGCATTCCCCGCGAATACCGCGTCGACGGCATGTCCTCGGAGATCGCCAGCCTCTGGGACAAGGGCGCGGACATGCTGCGCGAGGCCGGCGCCGAGGTGGTCGAGATCAGCCTGCCGCACACCAAATACGCGCTGCCGGCCTATTACATCGTGGCGCTGGCGGAAGCCTCGTCCAACCTCGCCCGCTATGATGGCGTGCGCTATGGCGAGCGCGTGCCGGGCAAGGACATCGTCGAGCTGTACGAGAAGACCCGCGCTGCCGGCTTCGGCCCGGAGGTGCGCCGCCGCATCATGATCGGCACCTATGTGCTCTCGGCCGGCTATTACGACGCCTACTACCTGAAGGCGCAGAAGGTGCGCACGCTGATCAAGCGCGACTTCGAGAACGCCTTCGCCGACGGCATCGACGCAGTGCTGGCGCCCGCCACGCCCTCGCAGGCCTTCGGCGTCGGCGAGAAGTCGGGCGCCGATCCGGTGGAGATGTACCTCCAGGACGTGTTCACCGTGACGCTGAACATGGCCGGCCTGCCGGGCATCGCGGTTCCGGCCGGGCTCTCCTCGGAAGGACTGCCGCTCGGATTGCAACTCATCGGCCGGCCTTTCGGCGAAGAGGGCCTGTTCTCGCTGGCGCAGGTGATCGAGGACGCCGCCGGGCGCTTCGACGTGCCGGACAAGTGGTGGCGGTGATGGCGCGGATCCTGCCCGAGAACGAGCGCACCCTCGCGCCCTTCCGGGCGGAGATCGATGCGATCGACGGCGAGATCGTCGAACTTCTGGCCAAGCGCTTCGAGGTGGTCCGTCACGTCATCGCGGTGAAGAAGGCGGAGGGACTTGCCGCCCTGCTGCCGGAGCGTGTCGAGGACGTCGTCGAGAAAGTGATGGCGAACGCCGAGACCAAGGGCGTGCCGCCGGAGCTGGTTGAAAAGCTCTGGCGGATTCTCATCGCCTGGGTGATCGAGTACGAGAACGAGCGGCTCGGCTGATCCGGCCGCTCGGGTCTTCGTCGTTACGCTCCGTCACGGAGCGCCCTGCCTCAGTCGTCCCGGCAGTCGGCGCTTTCAAGCCGCCGGATCGAGGCGTCGAGAAAGGCAAGCTCCGTCACCACCTGGCGACAGACCCAATCCCGGAAATGCTCGGCATTGCGGCAGAAGCCCGGTAGCGGCTGCTCGGACGGCACCTCGCTGAGCCAGGTGCGGCATTCGTCCGCGACGCGGCAGCCAAGGCAGCGCTGGGCGGCAGCGGCGAGTTCATCGGCGGCCAATGACGGCTCTTCCGGCGTAAGGGTCGCATGTTCCATCATGTGGCGGAACAGGGCCAGACGTTCGTCGATCGTGTCCACGCGCATGATGTGCCTCCTTTGCCCCTGTAGAATGGGCGGGCACGGCGTGTACGCCTTGATCTCGCTCAAGCGGGCTGCGGCACGAGGTTTCCGTTCGTCACCCAGTCGCGAAAGACGGCGAGGTCGATATTGCCGCCCGAGAGGGCCACGCCGATGCGCTTGCCGGCGACACTCGCCTTCTCCTGCAGGAGAGCCGCCAGGGCGGCGGCACCCGCTCCCTCGGCGAGGTTGTGCGTATCGGTCCAGTAGATGCGCACCGCCTCGGCCACCTCGTCGTCGCTGACGGTGACGATGCGCGCCACGCCCTTGCGCATGATCTCGAGCGCGGCGGCATCGGGAATGCGCACGGCAAGGCCATCAGCCTTGGTGTTGGCGCTGGCGATCTCCACCGGGTGCCCGGCTTCCAGCGAGCGGGCATAGGCGGGCGCGTGGGCGCTCTGCACGCCGATGATCTGCGTTTCCAGGCCGAGCAGGTCTCGGGTGCGGATGGCCCCACATATGCCGGAGCCGAGCCCGATCGGTACATAGAGCGCGTCGAGCGGCGGGGCGGCGCGAAACAGCTCGTAGGCCCAGGTGGCGACCCCGACGACGAGGTCGGGGTGGAAGGAAGGGGCGAAATACAGCCCGTCTTCGGCGGCGAGCTTCATCGCGTGCTGGCGGGCGGCGTCGAAGTCGACGCCATGCTCGATCAGCCGCGCGCCGAGCGCCCGCATCGCCGCGTTCTTCTCCACGCTGTTGCCTTCGGGAACGACGATGGTCGCCGGCAGCCCCACGCGGCGGCCGGCGAAAGCCAGCGACTGGCCGTGATTGCCGCGCGTGGCGGAGATGATTCCTCCGCTTGCCCGGCCTTCGCGGGCGAGCCGCGCCAGATGAATCAGTCCGCCGCGCACCTTGAAGGCGCCCGTCGGCGTCTGGTTCTCGTGCTTCACCCAGACTTCCGCGCCGATGCGCTCCGCCAGCAGAGGCCAGGCATATTGGTGCGTGCCGGGGAAGACCGCGTGAACCTGCCCGAGGGCTTCTTCCAACTCGTCGAGACTGAACATGCACGGCACCTCTTGGCGGTCGGACGCGTCGCTCTCCGATCAATAGGCGATCGCGCCCGAACGGCAAAGCGCGGGTGAGGCGAGGGCGCGAGGCGGTTGCGGCTGCGAGGTGCAGGGAGTAGGGAAACGGCGCAAGAACTGCGTTTCGACGAATAGCGTTTTGACGAGGCCCGCCCCATGGACATGCACGCCCGCCCCGCCGACCCGAAGAAGCTGATCAAGGGCGCGACCGGCGACTGGGAAGTCGTGATCGGCATGGAAATCCATGCGCAGGTGACCTCCAATTCCAAGCTGTTCTCCGGCTCGTCCACCGAGTTCGGCGGCGAGCCGAACAGCCATGTCTCGCTGGTCGACGCGGCCATGCCCGGCATGCTGCCGGTGATCAACGAGGAATGTGTCAAGCAGGCGGTGCGCACCGGCCTCGGCCTGAAGGCGCAGATCAACAACCGCTCGGTGTTCGACCGCAAGAACTACTTCTACCCGGACCTGCCGCAGGGCTACCAGATCAGCCAGTACAAGAGCCCCATCGTGGGCGAGGGCGTGGTGCTGGTCGACACCGCCGACGGTCAGATCGAAGTCGGCATCGAGCGCCTGCATCTGGAACAGGACGCCGGCAAGTCGATCCACGACATGCACCCCACGCAGTCCTTCGTCGACCTCAACCGTTCCGGCGTCGCGCTGATGGAGATCGTCTCCAAGCCGGACCTGCGCTCCTCGGAAGAGGCCAAAGCCTATGTGACCAAGCTGCGCACCATCCTGCGCTATCTCGGCACTTGCGACGGCGACATGGAGAAGGGTTCGCTCCGCGCTGACGTGAATGTCTCCGTGCGCAAGCCCGGCGACGATTTCGGCACGCGCTGCGAGATCAAGAACGTCAACTCCATCCGCTTCATCGGCCAGGCGATCGAGACCGAAGCGCGCCGGCAGATCGGCATCATCGAGGATGGCGGCACCATCGACCAGGAGACCCGCCTGTTCGACCCCGGCAAGGGCGAGACGCGCTCCATGCGCTCGAAGGAAGAAGCGCATGACTACCGCTACTTCCCCGATCCGGACCTGCTGCCGCTGGAATTCGACGACGCCTTCGTCACTGGGCTTGCCGCGCATCTGCCCGAGCTGCCGGACGAGAAGAAGGCGCGCTTCGTCGCCACCTATGGTCTGTCAGCCTATGATGCCGACGTGCTGGTCGCCGAGAAGGCCACCGCCGACTATTACGAGGCCTGCGCCACCGGCCGCGATGCCAAGGCGGCGGCGAACTTCGTCATCAACGAGTTGTTCGGCCGGCTGAACAAGGAAGGCAAGGATATTGAATCCTCGCCCGTCTCGGCCGCGCAGATCGGCGCCATCGTCGACCTGATCGCCGACGGCACCATCTCCGGCAAGATCGCCAAGGACCTGTTCGAGATCGTGTTCACCGAGGGTGGCGAGCCGCGCGAGATCGTCGAATCGCGCGGTATGAAGCAGGTCACCGACACTGGCGCCATCGAGGCGGCGGTCGATGCCATCATCGCGGCGAACCCCGACAAGGTCGCGCAGGTGATCGCCAAGCCGACCATGCTCGGCTGGTTTGTCGGCCAGGTGATGAAGCAGACCGGCGGCAAGGCCAACCCGCAGGCGGTGAACGACCTGCTGAAGGCCAAGCTCGGCATATGAGCGTCCGCGACGCCGGGGCGCCGGTGGCCGGCGCCGTGACCATCGAGGTGGCCGGGCGGGACGACCTGCCCGCTATCGTGGCGATTCTCGCCGCTGACCGGCTGTTCGGCGCACGCGATACCACCGATCCCGCCGCCATGCCGGATTATGAACGCGCCTTCGACGCCATCGCCGCCGATCCGAGGCTCACGCTCTATGTGGCGCGGGCAGGCGGCGAGGTGGTCGGCACCTTCCAACTGGTACTGTTCCACGCCCTGCTGCGGCACGGTGCGCTCATCGCCATCGCCGAGGCGGTGCATGTCCACCCGGACGCGCGCGGGTTGGGTATCGGCCGGGCGATGATGGATTTCGCCATTGCCGAGGCGCGGCGGCGCGGAGCTGCCTCGCTCCAGCTCACCTCGAACAAGAAGCGGCTCGACGCGCACCGCTTTTATGAGCGCGCGGGCTTCGAGCGGCGCCACGAAGGCTTCAAGATCGACCTCGACGACCGCGTGTGAGCATCACGAGCCGGCTGCTCACGGCAGGCAGCGCGCCATGAAGACGTGCCAGGCCTTGGCGCCGGTCAGCTTGTAGCGGGTCTTGTAGTCCTGCCATTCACCATTGCAGCGGTTCACCGCCTCGCGGTCGCTCTCGCCCGGTTCCTCCTGGAGCTTGGGGGCGGGTGGTGGCGCGGGGCGTGCCGTGACCGAGGGGACCGATGTGCGCGGCGGCTGTGCCGTCTTCGGCGGATCGGCGGCAGGCTTGGGGGCCTCTTCCGCCGGCGTGCCGGCGAGGCACTGCTGGGCGAAGTCGCGATAGGTCTGGTTACCGGTCTGGTTCTTCGCCTTCAACTCGTTCCACAGATCGGCGCATTGCTTGATCGAGGGGCGTGCCGCGGCAGCGGCCGCGCCTGTCGGGGTGCGGGGAGCGGCGGGACGGACCTCGGGCGGCTTTTCCGCGGGTTCGTTCTTTGCGGCCTCTGAAAGGCAGGACTGGGCGAAATCGCGATAGGTGAGGTTGCCGGTCTGACCCTTCGTCTTCATCTCGTTCCAGCGATCGGCGCAGATCTTGGCCGGGGAGGGCGGCTGTGCCGCCGATTGCGCGTCGGCGGCCGATACCCCGAGAATCAGCATCAGAGCGAGGGCAGGGACACGAGTGCGGGCGAGCGGGAGAGGGCGGACCACAGGCGACTCACGGGTTGGTTTCGGCGGCGGCGCTGAATGGGGTAGCCTAGCCCGTTCCGGCACCCGGCGCGAGCTTGCGGGGGAAATCCGCGCGATCCGGCATTTTCCCTAGGTTTCGCAAGGCGCAGGCGGTTTGCGCTGGCTGCGGCTGGCGACTTCGCCCGTTCTCGAAACGGCCACCGCTTGTCAGCGTGGCGCGCCGGTCCTAGTTCTGATGGAGAAAAAGCCCTGCGGGGCGCGTGTGGCGGATGACATTCCATGGTCCAGCTCCAGAGCAAGCCGATACAGCTCTATTATTGGCCGACGCCGAACGGCTGGAAGATCAGCATCATGCTGGAGGAGTGCGGGCTTCCCTATGAGGTGATCCCGGTGAACATCGCCCGTGGCGAGCAGTTCAAGCCGGACTTCCTCGCCATCTCGCCGAACAACAAGATTCCGGCGATCGTCGATCCCGAAGGGCCGGGCGGCCAGTCGATCTCGGTCTTCGAATCCGGTGCGATTCTCCAGTATCTCGGCCGCAAGACCGGTCTCTTCTACCCCACGGACGAGCGTGGGCGTGTCGAGGTGGACCAGTGGTTGTTCTGGCAGATGGGCGGCCTCGGCCCCATGGCCGGTCAGGCGCATCATTTCCGCATCTATGCGCCGGAGAAGATTCCCTACGCCATCGACCGCTACACCAACGAGGTGCATCGGCTCTATAGCGTGCTGAACAAGCGCCTCGCCGATCGGCCCTTCATCGCCGGCGAATATTCGATCGCCGACATGGCCTGCATCGGCTGGGCGAAGCTATGGGAGCGACAGGGGCAGACGCTGGCTGAGTTCCCGCACTTCGCGGCGTGGCTGGAACGGATGAAGGCACGCCCCGGCGTCCAGCGCGGCATGGCGGTGAACGCCGAGGACCGCCATAAGATCGACATCGCCACCGACAAGGTGGCGCAGGCCATCATGTTCAGCCAGCGAGGGCAGAACTGACGCGCTACGACGTGGTAGTGGAGCGGATGAGCGTTGGCCCTTGACCGGACGCCCCCGGAAACCTAGACAGGTCGCCGCCGAACGGTGTCCCTTGGACCACCGGCCGGCTGGAGACGTGGCCGAGAGGCTGAAGGCACTCGTTTGCTAAATGAGCAGGCCCCCAAAAGGGCCTCGAGGGTTCGAATCCCTCCGTCTCCGCCATTTCAGTCCCAAACTGGGCACGCCGAGCGTAGCTGTTTTCCCTCCTGGGACGGCAGCCAGCGTTCTGGGCAGGTCTCCTTTCGATCCGATGATGCGGACTTCCTTGGCTCCGACCTCCACCCGCCGAGCCAAGGCGCGTAAATGATCGCGTCGATAGCCGCCACCCTCCATCCGCATGCGC
>NZ_JBMSDU010000021.1:0-72119 GCF_049445835.1 Ancylobacter sp. VNQ12
AGCGCCGGACCTCAACCTCCGGCTCAAGTCTATGGTCAAGCCCAGACACAAAACGATCCTCCAATCAGGATCGTCAGACTGCGCTTTCACGCCCAACCTATGAAGGTGCCGCCGGGACCACGCTTACCTTCATTATACGCACTTCCGGCTTGGCAAGGCCCCGAGTTACGAATGTAGCCGCCGACGCCGCGAAATTCCTGCGCAAGGTAGCCGAGTCGTCCGCAGCTAGACGTGAGGTCAGCAAGCGTAGAGATATATCCGTACGCCTAACAAAGTGTCCGAAATTGAAGAGGTCTTCACCATCAGCATAGGGATCAACGACCATGATCGTCTGACTGGCTCGGCCGATCCGTTCTCGGATAAAGTGAGCCGCCGACTTGCGATCGGCGAACCATTGCATATCCTGCTTACGAGCCGCACGTTCCCGCTCTCTTCGGTGAGAGCTGCCGTAGAATCGTGCTGCTATCGCCATTCTGTCTGGAGCCTCTTCCTCTAACGCAACGATGCTTTTGGAAGAATGGCCCACTTCGTCTATCGTATGTGAGGTTATATTACTCTCATTTCGCCGGGTGTCTCTTGTATTGATGTTCACGCGACGATTTATGACACCGAAGTCGATGTTAATCGATCGGATATAAGGAAGAGCTTTCTGCTGCGCTATGAGGCCCCGATTCTCGTGCCAGAGCGCATGCCCAGTGTGCTCTAACTGATCTGTAGCCTCTACGATTATCAATTCGTCACGGACTTCTGATGTCTTGAAGAGATTCATCGCACCGAACCGCTCTTCAAAGACCATCATGGTCAGTCCATCCAACCGTCGTGTATGGTAGGGTAAAACTTCAGCCACAAGGTATTCTTTTCCTTGCGCGTTGCGTGTCATGAACGAACTTACGCGTCGCACGTCTGGATCGGGAACGACCAACACTGCACCGCCAATCAGTTCATCGTGTCGCGATATGTCGAAATGAATTCGTCGCCGTAGCCAAGCACAAGCTTCAGCGTCACGCGAAAGAGCGAGCAGCGCGTCGTCAGGTTCTGCAAGCCGCCGATGAACACGTGCAGGTTGCCCACCAGCACCAATGAACGGCGTAGGATAGAAGTCATCATCTGAGCCGAACAAGGATGCGTCGGCTAGTGGCGTCGACAGGTGGGGCCATGCGGGCTCGTCTGCGAGAGGGCAAACAGTGATCGAGCATCCATCGTATTTGCCCCGCTCCTCATCAGCGCGAGGAACAGGAAGGGTCGCGGCACGACCTAGCGAACGGTACCAAGTGACGGCGTCACCTGCACTCATCGCAACCCTTCTGAAGGCGAGGCTGATGCCACGGGGACTTGACTCCCAAACTTGGGGGATGCCCTTTCTGTTAATTGGTGTGCTATCCGGAATTGGCCGTCTCGATGTCACCAGCTCGACGCTTGCAAAGATTAGTTGAGGGCGATCGCCCGTGCGAAGCGTCGCGATCCGCACGATGGCGCTGTGATAGGCGCTGAGGTCAATCGTACCGAGCTCTTCCATCATTTCCCAACAGCGCGTATCGCAAACATGCGTAACTGATTGGACGGGGCTAGCTTATAATGCCCTCAGTAATAGCTAAAGGATCAAGTGAACTGTATTTCCTCTACCGCGCTCTGAAGCTGGTGGAGCGTGTAACCTGCCTTGAAGTAGTGCTGCTGAGTAACGCCGCTTTTGGTATGGCCGACCACCGATTTGACGACAGGTTCCTCAACGCCAGCCTGCATCATGGTCGTGATGGCTGTATGCCGTAGGCTGTGGAAGCTCACCTTGCTGCTCTTAAACCGTAGTTCCGGCAACAGGCGCTCGTTGAACCATCGTCCCAGAGCGCGACCGTAGCCGTTCTTCAAGTCCTTGGTGAAGGTGGGGAACAGGCGTTGGCGGCCTGCCGTTCGCAACCGTTCAACGTATGCGGGCAGCCCCAAGGCAACGAGCTGACTGTGTACGGGGACTCTGCGCTTGGAGGCTTGGTTCTTAAGCTGCTTCCCGTGACCATCCTCGTTGAGGTCGAAGAACCAAATTCCCGTCTCCGAATCTGTCTTCAGGTCGTCGAGTCGAAGCTGTGCGATCTCATTGAGGCGGGCGCCAGTGTAGATGCCAATCAGCGTTCCCCATTTCTGGTAGTCCTGAATGACCCGCAGGCTGTTGTCGTCCGTCACTTCCGCAATAATCCGCTGAATCTGCTCCTTGCTAAACGCTTCACGCGTCTCCCCTGACGAAGAGTTATGAATCACCATGCGTTCAAACAGGTTCCGGTCGGCGTAGAGATTATCAACGCCCCACTGGAACAGCGACGAGAATGTCTGAATGTACTTATTCGCTGTCAGCACATCTATCGTCTCAATAGATGGGTCATTGATCATGTCGTCGAGCAACAGCCCCCGGAGCTTGGGGTTCTTGGTACGGTTCTTTGGATAACGGGTGACGACACTCTTTACTCGCTGAGCGTCCGCTATCGCGATGGACTTCAAGTCCTTGTCGGCGCCCAGCAATTCCCGCAGCAGGTTGAAGTGCTTCTCCTTCTCGTCCGCCGTGCGCGGTCCCCATGCCTGCGCCTTCTGCCTGTCGGCTGTGAAGCGCTTGATCAACTCTCCAAGTGTGATCCCAGCCTCTGAGTTGGGTTCGGCACCGCTCCGCTGGCTTGCCCGGCCTGCCGATGCCGCCGTCGTGAAATCGTAGCCGTCAAACGTGCGCAGGTGTGCAACGAAGGCCTTCAGATAGTCCCGGTAGGCAAACTTGAACTCGGCATTGAACCTGTCGAATGCCGCAGGATCGTCCGGTATCTGAAGTCCGAAGCCCTTAGCGTAGTACTCCAACGACTCCCGTTCGGTGCGTCCGGTGCGAAGCGGCATATCTTGCCGGATCGCCTCATCAACCAATGCGACCTGGGCTTCCACATCGTCGATCTTGTCTTGGCTAGGCGGGCCTTGCTCATGGACGCGCTGCTTGGCCTCGCTCAGCCAGTATGACAGCCGTGCGTGCAGGTGCTCGCGCATCTCTCCGAAGTTCATGCCTCGTGCCATCGCTTCCGTAGTGGCCGATTCCGCGAGGTTCGTCAGAACACGGGACAGACGCAAGGCCTGTTTGGGTTCCCTTGTTCGCAGGGACGTTCGGATCGTCGTGGCGATTTGTCTCGGATGCAGACTACGAGGGATCGGCCACCGAAAGTAGAAGATGCCATTCCGTGACAGCTGGAGGTAGGTTGGATTGAGCAACGACGTGGTCCACTCGGATGTTCCACCGGGCGATAGTGACAGCTAAGTCGTTGATCTTAAAGCAGATGGTGGGCGATGCAGGGATTGAACCTGCGACCCCTCCCGTGTGAAGGGAGTGCTCTCCCGCTGAGCTAATCGCCCGCCGGCCCCGGAGGCTTGTTTCCGAGGCAGTCGTCCATCGTGGCGCGGATTTAGTGTACCGGGCTTGCCGGTGTCAAGCGCGCTCGGATCATCTTCCCCGGGAGAGAAGACTCTCGACCGTCACCGGCAGGCGGTCATAGTGCTCGATCAGCACGTCGCCACCCAGTTCGTGGGCCGGCGTCTCCGTATAGCCGAACGGCACCACGATGACCGGGATGCGAGCATTCTTCGCGGTGAGCACGTCGGTCGCGCTGTCGCCGACCATGATCGCGCGGTCGGCCGAGCCGCCGGCGCGCTCGATGGTGCCGAGCAGATGGCGCGCGTCGGGCTTGTAGACCGGGAAGGTGTCGGCGCCGGCGATGACCGCGAAGCGCTCGGACAGGCCGAGCCGATCGAGCAGCAGGCGCGAGAGATATTCCAGCTTGTTGGTGCACACGGCAAGGACGTGGCCGCGCGCGGAAAGCTCGTCCAGCGCCGCGATGAGCCCGGGGAAGGGGCGCGAGGAATCGGCGATGTGCGTCGCGTAATGGTCGAGGAAGCGCTCGTAGAGCTTGTCGAAGGTCGGCGCATCGACACTGATGCCGGCCGCCGTGAGGCCGCGATTGACCAGTGCCTTGGCCCCGGCGCCGATCATCCGGCGGGTGTCCTCGCGTGGGAGGGGCGGCGCGCCAGCCTCGGCGAGGATGACATCCAGCGTGTCGAGCAGGTCCGGCGCGGTGTCGACCAGGGTTCCATCGAGGTCGAAGGCGATGACGGCGGGAGTGGAGGGCATGTGGCGTTTCCCTAGTGGGTGACACAGGAATTGGCGGTGAATGCCCGCCGCCGCGAGACGAGCTTCGATCAAATGCCTACAATCCTGCCGCTTTTCCTGTCCAGCGTACCGCGTCCATCGGGCGCATGCGCCGGCGGAGGCAGGGTGATAATGAGGCAAGGCTTTCGGGAGTTGAATTTGATGACGCTGACGTTCGGATCGAAGGGAGCCGGCATGGGCCTTCCTGCGGCCGCGGCCCTTGCTGCGATGCTGATGCTGGGCACGGGAAGCGGCGCCATGGCACAGGCTGCGGGCCCTTCGACCACTCCGCCTCCCGCCGCCGCGCCGCAGGCTGCCACGCCCCAGCCGGCGCCTCCGGCGGACGGGCCCTACGTATTCAGCGCGCCGCCTTCCGCCCAGGCCAATCGCGTCTATTCGGTGAACGTGCGCAACGGCGAGGTGAATGCCTGCCAGTTCGAACGGCCGGAGGGTAGCGTGGTGGGCATCACCAAGTGCTTCCCGCGCGACAGCAGCGCCAATGCAGGTGGCACGGGCGACTACGACATCGTCTCGACCCGCTATTCCGGCGAGACCGGCATCTTCCGGGTGAACACCCAGACCGGGCAGATGAGCGTGTGCTATGTGCGCGACATGCCCAAGGAAGGCGGCGGGGTCGAGCCTTCCGTCGTGTGCACCGCGCTCGCGCGCTGAAGCGCGCGGCCTGCGCGCAACAGAGGATGAGCTGGCGCGAAGCCTTGTCGCGCCGGCCATTCGGCGCTACCCAACACGGCACATTCGATCCGTTCCAGTTGCCGGTCCAATTTCAAGACGCAGAGACCTCCATGTCGAAAGCCGCTCTTTCCCCCGCCGAGGCCCTCAAGCGCCAGGCCGCCGCCCGCGCGCTGGAGCATGTGCGCTCGGGGATGAGGCTCGGGCTCGGGACCGGCTCGACCGCCAAGCACTTCGTCGATCTGCTCGCCGAGCGCGTGGGGCAGGGGCTGGAGGTCGTCGGCGTGCCGACGTCGGAAGTCACGCGGGCGCAGGCGGAAAGCCTGGGTGTTCCGCTGGGCACGCTTGACGAATATCCCGTGCTCGACCTGTGCGTCGACGGCGCCGATGAGGTCGGTCCCGACCTGACGCTGGTCAAGGGCGGCGGCGGCGCGCTGTTGCGCGAGAAGATCGTCGCCAGCGCGGCGCAGGAGATGATCGTCATCGCGGATGCCTCCAAGGTGGTGGCGCAGCTCGGTGCCTTCCCGCTGCCGATCGAGGTGGTGGATTTCGGCGTCGCCGCCATTCGCCGCGGAATCGAGCGTTCGGCGCGCGAGGCCGGCTGCCAGGGCCTGCTCACGCTGCGCCGCCGTCCGGACGGCCATGTTTTCGTCACGGATCAGGGACACCTCATTCTCGATGCCGCCTATGGCGTTATTCGCGATCCGGTGGCGCTGGCCGCCGGGCTCGCGGAAGTGCCGGGCGTCGTGGAACATGGCCTCTTCATCAATCTGGCAAGCCGCGTCATTGTCGCGGGCGCCGATGGCGTGACGGTCCTCGACCGCGCGTGAACCAAGTTCGTCAGGGAGAATTTCATGCGGGTTGCTTTTGCAGGACGTGACGGGAAGCGGCTGATCGGCGCCGGCCTCGCCGCGCTCATTCTCACGGCGGGCTCGGCCTTCGCACAGCAGCAGGCGCCGTTCCAGATGAGCCAGGCGGCGGCGACCGGCGCGGCCAAGGCGGCCGAGCCGAGCGCCGTGCAGCTGAAGCTCGCCAACGAACTCCTTGTCGCCAATGGCGAGGCATCGAGCTTCGATTCGCTGATTCCGGGCATCATCGAGCAGGCCGCCGGCAGTTTCGTGCAGGCCAATCCCGATCTCATCCGGGAGTTGCGCGAGGTCGCCAAGGCGATGGCGCCGCAATATGAGGGCCGTCGCAACGAGATCGTGCAGATTCTCGCCCGCGCCTATGCGCAGCAGTTCTCCGAAGCGGAACTGACCGAGCTGCTGACCTTCTACCGCTCGCCGGTGGGGCGCAAGCTGGTGGAACGCCGCCAGCAATTGCTCGACGAGGGGCTGCGCGGCATCCAGACCTGGAGCGCCCAGTTCGCCCGCGAGATGGAGGTGAAGGTGCGTGAGGAAATGAAGAAGCGCGGCTACACCATCTGACGCGCACCATGATGCCTGGAAATGAAAATGCCCGGCTCGCGCCGGGCATTTTCATTTGCGGGCTCGGTGGATGACGAGGATCAGTCCTCGTCGCCACCCACCGGGGCCTTGCGGCCGGTGATGAGGTAGAACAGCAGCGGTCCGAACAGGGCAAGCGCCGAGAGCACGTAGAGCGTGACCGCGATCGGCGACTGGAACAGCACCGTCGGGTCGCCGACGCTGATGGCGAGGGCCCGGCGCAGTTGCTGTTCGGCGAGCGGGCCGAGGATCAGCCCGACCACCACTGGGGCGATGGGATAGTCGTAGCGGCGCAGCACATAGCCGAGAAGACCGAACGCCAGCAGCATGCCCAGCTCGACCAGCGACGGGTTGGCACCGAGCGTGCCGAGCGTGGCGAAGACCAGAATGCCGCCATAGAGCCACGGGCGCGGAATGGCGAGCAGTCGGACCCACAAGCCCACCAGCGGCAGGTTGAGGACGAGCAGCATGCCGTTGGCGATGAACAGCGAGGCGATGAGACCCCACACCAGGTCTGGCGCGGTGGCGAACAGCAGCGGGCCGGGATTGAGGCCGTATTGCTGGAAGCCGGCGAGCATGATGGCGGCAGTCGCCGAGGTCGGCAGGCCGAGCGTCAGCAGCGGCACCAGCACGCCGGCGGCGGCAGCGTTGTTCGCCGCCTCGGGACCCGCGACGCCCTCGATGGCGCCGTTGCCGAACTCGTCGGGCTTGCGGCACAGCCGCTTTTCCAGGGCGTAGGACAGGAAGGTCGGGATTTCCGCGCCGCCCGCCGGCATGGCGCCGATGGGAAAGCCGAGGAAGGTGCCGCGCAGCCACGGCTTCCACGAGCGTTTCCAGTCCTCCTTGTTCATGAACACCGAGCCCTTGACCGGCTCGATGATCTCATCCGCACGGGCACCCGCCGCAACCACCGACAGCGTCTCGCCGATGGCGAACAGGGCGACGGCGAGCGTCGTGACCTCGACGCCGTCGAGCAGGTCCGGAACGCCGAAGGAGAGGCGCGCCTGGCCGCTCTGAAGATCGATGCCGATGAGGCCGAGCGCGAGGCCGATGAACAGGCTGGTGAGACCGCGCGTCACCGAGGAGCCGAAGGCCGCCGAGACGGTGGTGAAGGCCAGCACCATCAGCGCGAAATAGTCCTCCGGCCCGAAGGATATGGCGATGTCCACCACGGTCGGGGCGATGAGCGCGAGGCCGATGGTGGCGAGGGTGCCGGCGACGAAGGAGCCGATGGCGGCGGTGGCGAGCGCCGGCCCGCCGCGCCCGGCGCGGGCCATCTTGTTGCCCTCCAGCGCCGTGACGATGGAGGAGCTTTCGCCCGGCGTGTTGAGCAGGATGGAAGCGGTCGAGCCGCCATACATGCCGCCATAATAGATGCCGGCGAACATGATGAGCGAGCCGGCGGGGTCGAGCTTGAAGGTGATGGGCAGCAGCAGCGCGACGGTGAGCGCCGGGCCGATGCCCGGCAGCACGCCGACCGCAGTGCCGAGCATGACGCCGACGAAGGCGAACAGCAGGTTCATCGGTTGCAGGGCGACCATCAGGCCCTGGCTGAGGGCGGCGAAAGTATCCATGGCGACGCCCTCAGATCAGTCGTTCAAGCGGGCCCGCAGGCAGAGCGAGCTGCAAGCCCTTGGCGAAGATGACGTAGATGACGAAGCACAGGACGGTGCCGGCGAGGAAATGCGCCCAGACCGGTCCCCGGCCGAAGCCCTTGGCCGTCGCCGCGAACAGCCAGCCGGTGGCGATCGAAAAGCCCAGGAACGGCAGCAGTGCGATCTGGCCGATGAGACCGGCAAGCACCCAGGCCATCGGACCGATCTCGTCGCGGGGGCGCTCGACCGCTCCCTGCCGGATCGCCTCGACGGCGGTGGCGACCGCGAGAAGGGCGAGGCCGCCAGCGATGATGGTGGGGAACGCCGCCGGCCCGACAGCGGAATGAGCATTGACGCTCGACAGCCGCCAGGCGTCCCAGCCGACCACGAGCGAGAGGACCGCTAGCCCGAAGGCGATGACGAAACCGGCCTTGTCGGGCCGTTTTGTTGAGGGGTGAAGATCGCTCATCGCGGGCTCCCGGTATGCCTAACGAAGGCTCCCCCCGCAGCCTCGCGGCCCGGGGGGAGCGGAAATTTGTGAAAAGGTCACGCCTTACTGAGAGAGGCCGATATCCTTCAGGATCGCCTGCGTGGAGGCGATGTCCTTGGCGAGCTGCGCGTCGAAGGCGTCGCCGGCCAGATAGGTGTTCGCCCAGCCCTTCTGCGCCAGCATGTCGGTCCAGGCCTTCGACTTGACCATCTTGTCGACGGTTTCGGCGAGGGCCTTCTTCTGCTCCGGCGTGATGCCCGGAGCGGCAGCGACCATGCGCCAGTTCTGAATCTCGACGTCGACGCCGGATTCCTTGAAGGTCGGCACGTCCTTGGCTTCGGGCAGACGCTGGGCGCTGGAGACGCCGAGGATGCGCAGCTTGCCGGCCTTGGCCTGCGCGTCATACTCGGAGAGGCTGGAAATGCCGACCGTGACCTTGCCGCCGAGGATCGAGGCGAGCGATTCACCGCCGCCGGAGAAGGCGATGTAGTTGATCTTGGTCGGGTCGACGCCAATCGCCTTGGCGATCAGGCCCGCGGTGATGTGATCGGTGCCGCCGGCCGATCCGCCGGCCCAGGACACCTTCTGCGGGTCCGCCTTCAGCGCGGCCACGAGATCGGCCATGGACTTGAGCGGCGAACTGGCCGGCACGGCGATCGCCTCATATTCGCCGGTCAGGCGGGCGATCGGAGTGACCTGCGACAGGTTCACCGGCGACTTGTTGGTGATGATGGCGCCCACCATCACGTAACCGCCGACGATCAGTGCGTTCGGATCGCCCTTGGAGCCGTTGACGAACTGCGCCAGGCCGATCGTGCCGCCAGCGCCGGGAATGTTCAGCACCTGGACGTTGCCGACGATCTTGTCGCTCTGCAGCACGTGCTGCATGGAGCGCGCCGTCTGGTCCCAGCCGCCGCCGGGCGCGGCGGGGGCGATGATCTTCAGCTCCTTGATCTCGGCATGCGCGCTGCCCGCCGGGATGAGGGCGGCGAGCGCGGCGGCGACAAGGGCTCCGCGGAACATCTTGGTCATTGGTTTCCTCCGATTTAGGCGCGGGAGCGTGAGCTCCTGAGGCTGTTCCCGCCCCTTGTGGGTGCTGGAGGCTAGAACCTCGCCCGGTCGGTGTCGAGGTGGGCGAAGCCATGAAAAGGTCGTAGAGCTGCCATGTGTCGCCTTGACGGCTCGGGCCGGCGGGGCGACATGCCTGCCACGGGCGCCGTGGATAGCGCCAAGATGCGGAGGCCGCCCATGTTCAGCCACGTCACCCAGGCCGACTATGACGTCGATCTGTTCGTCATAGGCGGGGGATCTGGCGGCGTGCGGGCTGCCCGCATCGCGGCCAATCACGGTGCGCGGGTGAGGATCGCCGAGGAATATCGTCTCGGAGGGACCTGCGTGATCCGAGGCTGCGTGCCCAAGAAGCTGTTCGTCTATGCCGCCCGCTTCGCGCACGAGTTCGAGGAGGCCGCCGGTTTCGGCTGGACCGTCGAGGGCGCGACCTTCGACTGGCCGACGCTGATCGCCAACAAGGACAAGGAGATCGCCCGGCTGGAAGGCGCCTATCGCGCCAATCTGGAGCGTTCCAACGTCGAGATCGTGCGCCAGCGCGCGACGGTGGAAGGGCCGCACGACGTCCGTCTCGCCGACGGCACGCGGGTGACGGCACATACGATCCTCATCGCGACGGGCGGGCATCCCAATCTGGGGCTGGACATTCCGGGCCGGGAGCTCGGCATCACCTCCAACGAGGCGTTCCATCTGGAGCGGCTGCCGAAGAGCATCGTCATCCAGGGCGGCGGCTACATCGCGCTGGAATTCGCCAGCCTGTTCGCCGGGCTCGGCTCCAGGGTCACGGTCGTCCATCGCGGCGACAAGGTGCTGCGCGGCTTCGACGAGGAGGTGCGCGAGCGCATTCTCGGCGAACTGGTACAGGCGGGCATCGCCTTCGAGTTCGGCACGACCATCGATGGCATCTTCGACGTGGGAGAGGGGAGCAAGCGCATCCGTCTGAATGATGGGCGCGACCTCTTCGCCGACGAGGTGATGCTGGCGATCGGCCGGACGCCGAACACCACCGGGCTTGGCCTCGACAAGGTCGGCGTGCAGCTGAATGCATCCGGTGCGGTTGCTGTCGACGACCGCTCGCGCACGAATATCCCCTCCATCTACGCCGTGGGCGACGTGACCGACCGGGTGAATCTCACCCCCGTCGCCATTCGCGAGGGCCACGCCTTTGCCGATACGGTGTTCGGCGGCAAGCCGTGGTCGGTGAACTACGATGTCATTCCGACGGCGGTGTTCACCGAGCCCGAGATCGGCGTCGTCGGCCTCACGGAGGCCGAGGCGCGGGCGCAGGGGCGTCGCCTCGACATCTACAAGACCGATTTCCGCTCGCTGAAGGCGACGCTGTCGGGCAGCAAGTCGCGTATCTTCATGAAACTCGTCGTCGATCAGGCCAGCGACAAGGTGCTCGGCGTGCATCTCATCGGCGAGGGATCCGCCGAGATCGTGCAGGTCGCCGCCATCGCGCTCAACCTCAGCGCCACCAAGGCGGATTTCGACCGCACCATGGCGCTGCACCCCTCCAGCGCGGAGGAACTGGTGACGCTGCGCACGAAGCATGCGTCGAGTGACCCGATCCCCGAAGTATCGGCCGGAGCGACCCCGGCGATCTGACCTCGACGCCGTCGGCTGCCCGTTGGGCAATCGTGCAAGAACGCCCGTGCGGCAGCATACTGGCTTTGGCTCGACGCTTGGGTGTATAAGGCCCGCCTTTCCCGTGCGGGATGGTGTTCCGCAGGGCCGTTTTGAGTTTCTAGGAGGCAGTCATGTCTGATCGCTGGACGCCGGATAGCTGGAGGGCGAAGCCCATTCAGCAGGTGCCGGAATATCCGGACGCCGAAGCCCTTGCTTCGGTGGAGCGTCAGCTTGCCTCGTTTCCCCCGTTGGTTTTTGCAGGTGAGGCGCGCCGCCTGAAGCGCGAGCTTGCGAAGGTGGCGAACGGCGAGGCGTTCCTTCTCCAGGGCGGCGACTGCGCCGAGAGCTTCGCCGAGCATTCGGCCGACAACATCCGCGATTTCTTCCGCGTCTTCCTGCAGATGGCGGTGGTGCTGACCTATGCCGGTGCCTCGCCCGTGGTGAAGGTGGGGCGTATCGCCGGGCAGTTCGCCAAGCCGCGCTCGGCGCCGATGGAGACCATCGGTGGCGTCGAGCTGCCGTCCTATCGCGGCGACATCGTCAACGACATCGACTTCACCCCGGAAGCGCGCATCCCGGATCCACGCCGGCAGCTTGAGGCGTACCGCCAGTCGGCGGCGACGCTGAACCTTTTGCGCGCCTTCGCCAATGGCGGCTATGCGAATCTCGCAAATGCCCACCAGTGGATGCTCGGCTTCATCAAGGACTCCCCGCAGTCCGGCCGCTACCAGGCGCTCGCCGATCGCATCACCGAGGCGCTCGATTTCATGCGCGCCATCGGCATCGATCCGGAGACCAACCCGGACATGCGCTCGACCGAGTTCTTCACCAGCCACGAGGCGCTGCTGCTCGGCTACGAGCAGGCGCTGACGCGCGTCGATTCGACGACGGGCGACTGGTACTCGACGTCGGGCCACATGATCTGGGTCGGCGACCGCACGCGCCAGGCGGACCATGCCCACATCGAGTATTGCCGCGGCGTGAAGAATCCGCTCGGCCTCAAATGCGGTCCGTCGCTGAAGCCGGATGATCTCATCCGCCTCATCGACGCGCTGAACCCGCAGAACGAGGCCGGTCGCCTCACGCTGATCGCGCGCTTCGGCGCCGACAAGGTGGGCGATTACCTTCCCGCGCTGGTGCGGGCGGTGAAGCGCGAAGGGCGCACCGTGGTGTGGTCGTGCGATCCGATGCACGGCAACACGATCAAAGCCGGCTCGGGCTACAAGACGCGTCCGTTCGACCAGATCCTCAAGGAGGTGAAGGAGTTTTTCGCCGTCCACGCGGCCGAGGGCACCTTCGCCGGTGGCGTGCATCTTGAGATGACGGGCAAGAACGTCACCGAATGCACCGGCGGCGCGCGGGCGATCTCGGACGCGGATCTGAAGGACCGCTACCATACCTATTGCGACCCGCGGCTCAACGCCGAGCAGGCCATCGAGATGGCCTTCCTCGTCGCCGAGTTGCTGAAGCAGGAACGTGCCGGCCGCACCCGCCCCGTGATCGAGGCGGCCGAATAGCGGCAACGCTAGAGCAACATCAGAGCAACACCTGGCAACATATCCGGCAATGTTCGGACAAAAATGTTGCCGGGAGGGCTACCCTCTCGTTAGTTTGGAGCTGTCGCAGGTGCGGGCCTGCGGCAGTTGCCAGCTCGGAGGGGGGCGGCCGGCGTGCGGCAGAGCATTTTCGAGAGCGAAGAACTCTCGGTCATCAAGGTTCCCGGTCAGCGCAGCGACATCGTCTTCGTGACCTTCGAGCCCCTTAATCCGTCACGCACGGATGGTCGCGAAGGATTTGGCGAGCCCTTTTTCGCGCGGCGCGGCGTTGCCGCCTATCATTTCCTCGCCCACACCAATTCCTGGTACCAGCTCGACGAGATGACCGAGGCGCTGGCGCGTGTTCGCGCCGACATGCCCAAGGGCGCGCGAGTGATCGCCTATGGCACCAGCATGGGCAGCTACGCCGCCATCCGCTTCTCGGAAGCGCTTGCCATCGACACCATCATCGCCTTTTCGCCGCAGGCGAGCGTGGACCCCAAGCTCGTGCCGTGGGAGACGCGCTGGGCGCCCGAGGGCAATCGCCTGATGTGGGACCGCAATCCGCCGCGGCGCGAGGCGAAGGTCTATGTAATCTACGACCCGCTGAACCTTGACCGTCGCCATGTCCGTCGGCTGCGGAGCGAGATCGACGCGGAACTCGTGCGCACCTATTTCAGCGGGCACGGCTCCATCGGCTTCGTGCAGGAATGCGGCCTGCTGGAAAGCGTCATCTTCGACATTGCCGGTGATCGCTTCGACGGACCGACTCTCGAAGCCAGGCTGTGGAGCCTGCGCAAGACCACGCCGACCTATGAGAAGATTCGCGCCCGCAAGCGCACCGGCATCTTCCGCCGCTTCCGTTACTACTGCATCGAGCGCTTTCTCGACCGGCGGCTCGCGGCGCGCAACGTCCCGTCGCCGGCCCTCGTGCCGGAGCGGCGCCCGGCCTGAGCCACGCATGGCTCGCATGCAGCGGGTTGTCCTTGCTGGAGACCTTCCGGAGTTTGTGCTTTAGACGAGCATGATTCCAATCCGTGGCAACGCCTGCATTGGGTGATGCCGAGCGGAAGCGGGGCGAGCCGGAGGTTCCTTGGATACGCCGAAGACCAGTCAGGCTGATGCGCCGGCAATCAGCGGGCTGCCGAAAGTCGCCCACGGCAAGGTGAAACAACGCGGCCGTTACCGCCGCTGGCTGACGAACCGCGCCCAGCTTGTCGGCCGCTCGCTGGCGCGTCTCGTTTTCGACGCCGACGGCAGCCCCCGCGCATGGGTACGCCCGCTGGTGTTCGATCGCTACCGGCGTCCGCGGCCAGCGACGGCATCGCTGGTTCTGCGGCGGAACGGTGAGCCCAAGCGCGCCTTCGCCCAATGGATGGCGGATGCCGATGTCGAGCTGCTGCCGCTCGTGGAGCATCTCCGTCTGCCGCCGTCCGGCGAGTTGCGCCGCGACGTGGCATTGGTTGTCTGCCACGGCTCCACGGCCGGCGCCGCCCGCCTCGTTGAGGCGCTTTCACAGCAATACGCGGTCGTCCTCGTGCTGATCGATGGCGACGAGATGGAACGCGCGCCGGCGCATCTGGTGCCGTTCACGGCATCCGGCTCCAGAGTGCCGCGCAGTGTGCTGCTCAGCGCTCTCGCGCTGCGCCTGCGCGATCTGCAACCGCGCGTCGCGGTCGCTGTCGGTGCCGCCACGGCCGACGCCGCTCTGGCCTGCGAACTGCGCGAGATACCCGTGGTCTTCCTGGCGAATCCCGGCGCCCCGGAGACCATGCTGCGCGAGGTCACCGAGGTCGTCTTTCCCTCGCATGCGGCGCGCGGGGCCGCGGAGGCGGCCTTTCCCGGATTTGCCGGGCGCGACTATCTCCATGTCGTCGAGGAGCCTCTCGGCGCGGGCGCGGACCTCATCAGGGTCGTGGCCGGCCGTGCCGCGCGCCGCGTTGAGGATGAGGTCGCGCTCGCCCTCACGGCAGGCCCCGACCGGCTGGAAATCCTCACCGCCGACCGGCCCGATCGCGATCCCGCCGTGGCGCTGCGCGAGCAGGTGATCGCCTGGCGCCGCAGCCACGCCGGCGGCACGCGCAGGATGCGCCGGATTCTGCATAGGCCCTGTTCCGGCTTCAACCCGCTGATCTATGCGGAAGCCCATCCACGGGCCTGCCTCGCCAACCGGCGCTATCCGCTGGCGCACTGGATCGAGCAGGGCCAGCCGCCGGGCCCCTGGGCCTACGAGGTGATCCATCCCGGCGACGCGATGACGGCCGGGGTGAAGGTAGCGCTGCATGGCCATTTCTTCTACGCCGACCTGCTGCCGGAGATGCTGACGCGGCTGGAGCGCGGAGCCACCCGTCCCGACCTCTTCCTGACGACGGACAGCGAGGCCAAGGTGGCGCAGATGCGCGCCGCGACGAAGGATTATCCGTCGCGTGTGGACATCACCATCGTGCCGAATCTCGGGCGCGACATCGGGCCGTTCTTTACCGCGCTGCGCGAGCCGCTGTTGAAGGGCGACTATGACGTGTTCTTCCATGTCCACGGCAAGAAGACCAAGGGCCGCCGCCGCAACATCGGCGATCCCTGGCGCAACTTCCTGTGGGAGAACATGATCGGCGGCGCCTTTCCGATGCTGGATTCCATCGTCGCGCGGTTCGCCGAGGACCCCACCACCGGCCTCGTCTTCCCCGAGGACAGCCATGTGCTCGACTGGGGACGCAATGAAGAGGTGGCGCAGACGCTGCGGCGCTCGCTCGGTCTCGACGAGCCGATGACGACCTATGTCGAATTTCCGGTCGGCAACATGTTCGCGGTCCGGCCGGCGGCGCTCGCCGCGCTGCTCGACCTCGACCTGCGCTGGGAGGACTATCCCGCCGAGCCGGTTCTCGACGACGGCACGCTCCTGCACGGGCTGGAGCGGATACTCCCGCTAGTGGTCCGCAAGGCCGGCTATCGCGCGGTTGCCGCCCGCGTTCCCGGCACCTATTGGGAAGACTAGCGCGCCGATTGCCGAGCGGTCGGCGGAAGGTTAAATGACGCTCATGTCCGCAGAACCCGCCGACCAGCTTCTCATCGCGCTCGCGCAGCTCAACCCGATCGTCGGCGACATCGCCGGCAATGCGGACAAGGCGCGCGCGGCGCGAAAACTGGCGGCCGAACAGGGCGCGGACCTCATTCTGTTCACCGAGCTGTTCATCGCCGGGTACCCGCCGGAAGACCTCGTGCTGAAGCCGGCTTTTCAGGCCGCATGCCGCACGGCGATCGAGGAGCTTGCCGCCGAGACCGCCGACGGTGGGCCGGCCATGCTCATCGGCCTGCCCTGGGTCGACAAGGGCAAGCTGCACAATGCCGTGGCGCTGCTGGAGGAAGGGCGCGTCGCGACGCTGCGCTACAAGGTCGACCTGCCCAATTACGGCCCGTTCGACGAGAAGCGCGTCTTCGTGCCGGGCCCCATGCCGGGACCGATCCCGTTTCGGGGCGTGCGCATTGGCGTGCCGATCTGCGAGGACATCTGGTCGCAGGACGTGATCGAGTGCCTCACGGAGACCGGTTCGGAACTGCTGCTCATCCCCAATGGTTCCCCCTATCGCCGCACGGTCTATGACGAGCGGATGAATGTCGCGGTGGCGCGCGTGGTCGAGAGTGGGCTGCCGCTGGCCTATCTCAACCAGGCCGGCGGGCAGGACGAACTGGTGTTCGACGGCGGCTCCTTCGTGCTGAATGCCGACCGTTCGCTGGCGATCCAGCTGCCGAACTTCCAGGAGCGCGTCCGCATCACCCGCTGGGAGCGCTGGGCCGATGGCTGGCGCTGCGAGGAGGGCGCCCGCGCCCCGCTGATCACGGAAGACGAGGCGGATTACGCCGCCTGTGTCACCGGCCTGCGCGATTATGTCGAGAAGAACCGCTTCCCCGGCGTGGTGCTCGGACTGTCCGGCGGGGTGGATTCCGCGCTGGTCGCCGCGATGGCGGTGGACGCGCTGGGCGCCGACCGCGTGCATTGCGTGATGCTGCCCTATCGCTACACCTCGGGCGAGTCGCTGGCCGACGCGGCAGCCGTCGCTCAGGCGCTCGGCGTGCGCTACGACATCGTGCCGATCGCCGAGGGAGTCGAGGCGCTGGAGCATGTGCTGGCGCCCGTCTTCGGCAATCGCGGGCCCGACGTCACCGAAGAGAACCTGCAATCGCGCGTGCGCGGCACGCTGTTGATGTCGATCTCCAACAAGTTCGGCTCGATGGTGGTGACGACCGGCAACAAGTCGGAGATGTCGACCGGCTACGCCACGCTCTATGGCGACATGAATGGCGGCTACAACCCGCTGAAGGACCTCTACAAGACGCAGGTGTTCCGCCTCTGCCACCTGCGCAACCGCTGGAAGCCGGCGGACGCGCTGGGGCCGGACGGCATGGTGATCCCGGCGAATGTCATCACCAAGCCCCCGACCGCCGAGCTGCGCGAGAACCAGAAGGACCAGGACAGCCTGCCGCCCTATGATGTGCTCGACGCCATCCTCGAGCGACTGGTGGAGCGCGAACTCCCCGTCGCCGACATCGTTGCGGAAGGCTTTGAGCCGGTGCTGGTGGCGCGGGTGGAGCGCATGCTCAACATCGCCGAATATAAGCGCCGGCAGGCCGCGCCGGGGGTGAAGGTGACGACGCGCAATTTCGGCCGCGACCGGCGTTACCCCATCACCAATCGCTTCCGCGAGACGGTGTAGGCACTCGGCGCGGCCGGGCCGGCAGACATCCGCATTGCCTGCCGCTGCCATCGCGGCGATAAGGCGGCATCATGAACGCACCCGTCCTTCGCTTCGCCCCCTCGCCGACCGGCCTCTTGCATGTCGGCAATGCCCGCACCGCGCTCTACAACGCGCTCTATGCCCGGCGCGAGGGCGGCACCTTCATCCTGCGCTATGACGACACCGACACCGCGCGCTCGACGGAAGAGTTCGCGCACGCCATCGCCCGCGACATTGGCTGGCTGGGGCTGGTGCCGGACCGGGTCGAGCGGCAGTCGGACCGGCTGCCGCGCTACGACGCGGCGGTGGAGGCGCTGAAGGCGAGCGGGCGGCTCTACCCCGCCTATGAGACCGAGGAGGAGTTGGAGACGCGCCGGCTCTCCCGCCGCCGGCGCGGCCTGCCGCCGCTTTACGACCGCGCGGCGCTCAAGCTCACCGATGCCGACCGTACGCGTCTGGAGGCCGAGGGACGTCGCCCGCATTGGCGCTTCCGGCTGGACGGGCGCAAGGTCGCGTGGAGCGATCTCGTGCGCGGCGAGCAGACGGTCGATACCGCGACGCTGTCCGACCCCGTGCTGGTGCGCGCGGACGGCTCCTATCTCTACACGCTGACCTCGGTGGTCGACGACATCGAGATGGGCGTCACCCATGTGGTGCGCGGCGAGGACCACGTCACCAATACCGGCGTGCAGATCGAGATTATCGAGGCGCTGGGCGGCGCGGTGCCGGTGTTCGGCCATCACAATCTGCTCACCCTGCCGAGCGGGGAGGGGCTGTCCAAGCGGCTCGGGCACCTGTCGCTGAACGCTCTGTGTGAGGAAGGGCAGGAGGCGCTGGCGGTCGCCGCGCTCGCCGTGCTGACCGGAACGTCGCTGGCGGTTGAGCCGGTCACCGACCTCGACGCGCTGGCGGCCAAGATCGACTTTACCAAGATTTCCCGCGCGCCGGCGCGCTTCGATCCCGCCGACCTCGATGCGCTCACCGCCGCCACGCTGCACCATCTGCCCTATCCGGCGGTGGCCGATCGCCTTGCGGCACTGGGCGTCGGCGGTGGCGAGACGTTCTGGCTGGCGGTCCGGGGCAACCTTGCCCGGCTCGCTGACGCGCCGCGCTGGTGGGCCGTGGTCGAGGGGCCGCTGGATCCGGCGGTCGAGGCGGAGGATGTCGATTTTCTGAAGCAGGCGGCGGAGCTGCTACCGCCCGAGCCGTGGGACGGCGAGGTCTACACCGCGTGGCTGAGCGCGCTGAAGCCGGCCAGCGGCCGCAAGGGGCGGGGGCTGTTCCATCCGCTGCGCCTCGCACTGACCGGAGCCGAAAGCGGGCCGGAGCTGAAGGCGCTGCTGCCGCTGATCGGGCGGGAACGGGCCGCCGCCCGGCTCAGGGGCGAGCGGGCCTGAATTTCCTCAGGGCTTCTTGCTGGCCGGAGCCGGCGTCGCCGGGCGCGGCTGCGCCATTTCGCGCGAGGCGTCCTCGGTGACGACGATGTCGCCCTTGCGCAGGGTCGGGTCGTCCTGCTGGGTCAGCGCCTGTGCCCAGCTCATGCCCGCCGGACGGCAGGAACACGCCGCGACGTACTGCTTCTTGTAGAGCAGCGCGTTGGGCAGCGACATGTAGGACTGGCCATTGGTGCCGACCGCCTGCTCGATATCCTCGCCCGGATTGCGATAGGCGAACAGCCTGGCTTCCGTGCCGGGGCACTGGCGCTGGCACTGTGCTTCATCCGAGGAGAACTTGGCCGGCGTCGCGGCGTAGGAGACCGGGAAGAAGAAGCCGTCGCAGGTGCGCACGCACACGGTGCGATAGGTCGAGACCTTCGGCATCTCCAGCGGCTGGACATCCAGCGGGCCGGACTCCTCGTCGATGGTGCGCGGCACGCCGAACAGCTGCTCGAAGAAATTTCGCGGCGCGCGGCGCTGCGCCGGCGCATTGCCGCCCTGGGGCTGGCCGAGCGCAGCCTGGTACTGCGCGCCGCAATTGTTCTGCGCGAGGGCATAGATCAGCTGGCGGCGCTGCTCGTCGATGCCGCCGCGCTGGCCCTGCGCGGACATCATGGTGCGGTCGAGCGCCGAACGGGCCTGAGTCAGCCGGCGGTTGAGCGCGTCGCATTGCGGTGGCAGCTGCGGCTGGAAGATGAGAAAGCCGCGCTTGTCGCAGCCGATCTGCCGCACCTGCGCGGTGAGGTCGGCAATTTCCCGCCGCTGCTGCTCGATCTGCGCGCCGAGGTCCGGCTGGTCCGCATTGCCGCCTCCGCGATCGAGCGAGGCGAGCTGGCCCTCGAGACGGATGCAGACCGAGCGGTCGACCTGCGGAGCGCCGCCGCCGATGGCGCCGGGTGGCAGGTCCTGCGCCCAGGCTGCACCCGGGTTCATCGCTCCCACGAGCCCCATGAGCATGGCGGAAGTAATGAAGGCGCGGAACGGGCGGCGGTTCTGAAGCATCATCTGATCGGCTGTTTCACTCGGCTGCCCGGCTGTGTGCCGGAATTGCGCGGCAAGGGCAATGACAACAGGCAATGAGCACGGCGAGCTTGTCGAAATTTTGAACCGATCGGAATCTCCTCCATGGGAACGACGCGGTCTTCTCCCTGCGGCACCGCGGGCCCATATCATGCGCGAGATTTTCTGGAGTAACCCTCGCATGAACCGATTCGTGCCGCTTGCCGCCCTGCTCGTGCTTACAGGCTTCGGCCTCGCGCCCGCCCTGGCGCAGGAGCCCGACCTGATCTTCAGGAAGTCGACGGTCTGGAAGTTCCTGACTCCCGACGACAAGCTCGCCACCTATGGCATCGACGATCCCGTGGTGGAGGGTGTCGCCTGCCACTACACCGTGCCGGAGAAGGGCGGGGTGAAGGGCATGCTGGGTGTCGCCGAGGAGGTGTCGGACATCTCCATCGCCTGCCGTCAGATCGGGCCGATCGCCTTCAAGGCGAAGTTCGAGCAGGGCGACGTGGTCTATCGCGAGAGCCGCTCGCTGATCTTCAAGAAGATGCAGATCGTGCGCGGCTGCGACGTGAAGCGCAATGTGTTGGTCTATCTCGTCTATTCGGACAAGCTGATCGACGGCAGTCCGAAGAACTCGACCTCGACGGTGCCGATCATGCCGTGGGGCGCGACGAACGAGGCGCCCAAATGCGCCGACTTCGTGAAATGAAAAAGCGGCCGGAACGATCCGGCCGCCACGTCGCGCTTCATCTACCTGCCAGCGTCCTGCGGCAGGCTCACTTGCTGCAGGTGATGGCGACCGTCTCGGCGCAGCCCGCGCCGTAGCAGGCGGTGCGCACCGGGGTGCTGGAAACCGCGCCGATCGTGGCGTCGGACTTCACCTTCCCGAAGCCGACGGCGCGCTCATAGTCGTGCACCCGGCACCAGGCATCGGCCATGGCCTGGCCGCAGGACGCGCCTGAGGCGACGCAGGCATCGATGCCGTAGCCGTCCGAGGAGTCGACGATGAAGATTTCGCGGGCTTCCTGCGCGGTCGCGATGACCGGGGAGAGAGTGAGCAGGGCGGCGACGAAAGCGGTGCGGAGACGCGAAGCGGGGCGCATGGGAAGGGACTTGCGGTTGGTGGCGACGGGGACGAAGGCAGCGGGCGCGGGGGCGTCCGGCTAGCTAACGCGAATGTGGCGAAAAGGTTTGAAGCGACCCTTAACGAATCTTCGGTGACGACCCGTCCGGGGAAGCGAGGGTGGGAAATAGCGCTGCCGCGGAAGGACCGTCAACCGTTCCCGGGTATGGCTACCATGCGGCGGCCGCGGGGCGATTTCCGGCGCGAACGGCCGGCAGGCGCGGCTTTTCCGGTCGCCTGCTTGACGTGGCGGGCCAAACCGACGACAGACGCTTTTTTCGCCCGCAGGGGCGCGAAGGTTGCCCCGCGTTTGGGGGCGCCGAGGAGATGAGAATTCATGTCGGGCATATCGGGGTCGGGTCTTCCCGAGCTGAAGCTGTACAACACGCTCACGCGCGCCAAGGAGGCATTCGCGCCCCTGGATCCGGCGAAGGTGCGCATGTATGTGTGCGGCCCGACGGTCTATGACTTCGCGCATATCGGCAATGCCCGCCCAGTGATCGTGTTCGATCTCCTGTACCGGCTGCTGCGCCACCTCTATGGCGCCGAGCACGTCAAATATGTCCGCAACATCACCGACGTGGACGACAAGATCAACGCGCGCGCCGCGCAGGAATATCCCGGTCTCGACCTCAACGAGGCCATCGGCAAGGTGACCTTCACCACCGAGGCGCAGTTTCACGACGACCTCGAAGCGCTCGGCGTGCTGCATCCCGATGTCGAGCCGCGCGCGACCGAGCACATCGTCGAGATGCGCGTGCTGATCGAGAAGCTGGTCGCCTCCGGCCATGCCTATGTCGCGGAGAACCACGTGCTGTTCTCCGTGCCCTCCATGCCCGATTACGGCAAGCTTTCGCATCGTCCGCTGGACGAGATGCTGGCCGGGGCGCGGGTGGATGTGGCGCCCTACAAGCAGGACGCCATGGACTTCGTGCTGTGGAAGCCGTCGAAGCCCGGCGAGCCGGGCTGGCCTTCGCCGGCGGGCATCGAGGTGCCGGGCCGTCCCGGCTGGCACATCGAATGCTCGGCCATGAGCTGGAAGCATCTCGGCGAGACCTTCGATATCCATGGCGGCGGCATCGACCTCGTCTTCCCGCACCATGAGAACGAGGTGGCGCAGTCGCGCTGCGCGTTCCATTCCGGGATCATGGCCAAGGTCTGGATGCACAACGGCTTCCTGCAGGTGGAGGGCGAGAAGATGTCGAAGTCGCTCGGCAACTTCGTCACCATCCGCGACCTGCTGGCCGACTGGCCCGGCGAGGTGTTGCGTCTCAACATGCTGAAGACCCACTACCGCCAGCCGATCGACTGGACGGTGAAGGGGCTGGAGGAGAGCGCCCGCACGCTGGAGCAATGGTTCGACGCCGCGGCGATCGACGCCTATCCGCGTCCCGCGCCCTCGGTGCTGGAAGCGCTGGCCGACGACCTCAACACCCCGAAGGCCATCGCCGAGATGCACGGGCTGAAGGACCATGCCGGCAAGAAGGCGCTGGCAGGCACGCTCGCCTTCCTCGGCTTCACGCCCGGCCCGTTGCAGGAGTGGCTCGCCTCGCGCGCGCCGGAGCTTTCCATCCCCGACCACGAGATCGAGGCGCGTCTGGCCGAGCGCATCGAGGCCCGCCGCAACCGCGACTGGGCGACCTCGGACCGCATCCGCGACGAATTGCTCGCCCTCGGCGTGGCGCTGAAGGACAACAAGGACGGCACCACCAGCTGGGAGCCGAAGCGGTGAGTGCCGCCAGCGCCCCCGCGGCTTCGCTGCGTCCCGCGCTGCCGGGTGACACGCCGATCCTCGCCGCCATCGCGGCCGCGGCGATCTTTGAACTGACCGGCGAGGATTACGACCACGACCAGCAGGAGGCCTGGGCCTCCACAGCCGGCGACGAGGAGACGCTGGCCGAGCGGCTCGCCGATAGCCTCACGCTGGTGGCGACACGCGACAGCGAGCCTGTAGGCTTCATCGCACTCGCCGACAACAAGCGCATCGACTTCCTCTACGTGCACCCTGAAGTCGCAGGGGAGGGCATCGGCGCGTTGCTGTGCGACGCCATCGAGAAGCTGGCCGCCGCGCGCGGCGCCAAGAGCCTGAGCGTGGATGCGAGCGATACGGGGCTCGGCTTCTTCCAGAAGCGCGGCTATGTGCCGAAGCAACGCAACACCGTGCCGCGCGGCGGCGTCTGGCTCGGCAATACCACGATGGAAAAAAGTCTCGTCGCCGAAGGCACGATTCACTGATCCAGCCTTGCGGGGTACGATGATCTTGGATGCGGCCGGCGTCTGGGCGGGATATTGCGGAGTCGGAGGTATTCTGAAACCCTCATTGAGGGCTTTCTCAGACTAGCCGATGTAATACTTGCATTATATCGAGATTTTATTGCTAATTCGGTTGCGTCGAGCGCGGTTTGCACGGCCCTGATGGTCGGTGCCGGACGCCGCGAACCACACCGGACACGCGCCTTGGTCATCGACCTCTTCACCCTCTATGTCGTCATCATGGTGAAGTCGGCCACTTTGTCGGTACTGTGGTTCGCCATCTGGCGCTGCTACAGCGACATCGATGTGGCCAAGATCTGGTTGGCTTCGAACCTGCTCTATATTGTCGGCGGGCTGGTGCTGATCGTCGAGAGCCGGCCGGGGCCGCTCTCATCCGCCATTGTCGGCAACCTCGTGGTGATCTTCGGCTACTTCCTGATCTGGATCGGGTTCTGCCGCTTCTACGATCGGCCCTTGCCATGGCGGTCGAGCCTCCTTGCGACGCTTGCCTGCGCGCTGGTGCTCGTCGGCTTTCAGGACGACCGCATTGTCCGGAACCTGACCTACGCCGTCGGGCAGGGCATACCCCTTCTGCTGTCGATCGCGCTGCTCTTTCGCGAGCGGGGCGGGCGAGCGGGAGCCCTGTTCGCTGCCTGGGCCGCCATCGGAACGTTCGTCGCCATCCTTGCGCGCGCCGTCGGCATGGCGTTGCACGCGAGCGAGATGATCACCGGCGATGCCTACAGCACCGTGCTGTTCGTCACGATACTGGGATCGGTGTTCGGCGGGCTGCTGCTGAATTTCGGCTTCCTTCTGCTGGTTGTCGACCGGCTGCATGCCGACGCGAGCGCCCTGGCGGTTATCGACGAACTGACCGGGCTGGCGAATCGGCGTGTGCTGCTGCAGCGGGTCTCCGACGAGGTGGCGCGGAGCCGGCGGACCGGGCGCAGCTTTGCCCTCATGGTCATCGACCTCGACCACTTCAAGCGCATCAATGACGCTCATGGCCATGCGGCCGGTGACGCCTGCCTCGCTCATTTCAGCCAGCAGGCGCGGATCGATCTGCGCCAGACGGACCTGCTCGCCCGCCTGGGCGGCGACGAGTTCTGCCTGCTGTTGCCCGAAGCGGACGAGACCAGCGCCGAAAGTGCCGCTGCCAGCCTTGCCAAGCGGCTGCGGTCACACCCCGTGTCGTGGAGCGGCCGCACCCTGGCGTTGTCGGTGAGCATCGGCATCGCGGTGTGGCACGCGGGGCGTCATGTCGATGCGGCGACGATCATGGAGGACGCCGATCGCGCGCTCTACGCCGTCAAGCGGCGGGGCCGCGACGGCCACGCCATTGCCAATGTCGAGGAGGCGGCGCCGAAAATGCCCGGTCTGGCGCCGCCGAGCGGCAGCTGACGTCGTCACATCCGGTCGAGCACACTTTCCTCGGCCTCGCCGTGCAGGTCGTGCGCGCTCATATGCGACACGATGGCGTTGAGCTTGGGCATCACCGCCCGCACGCTGTGGGCGACCTGCAGCTTGATCGGCCGGGCGATGTTGACGAAGCCCGTCGACTGCATGTGGTCGAACAGCGACAGCAGCGGATCCCAGAAGCCGGCGATGTTCAGCACCAGCACCGGCTTGGCGTGCCGGTTGAGCTGCACCCAGGTCAGCTGCTCGACCAGCTCCTCCAGCGTGCCGATGCCGCCGGGCAGGGCGATGAAGGCATCCGCGCGCTCGAACATCAGCCGCTTGCGCTCGTGCATGTCCTTGGTGACGATCAGCTCGTGCGCGTGCTCGAACGCCTGTTCCTTGCCGATCAGGAAGTCGGGGATGATGCCGGTGACCTTGCCGCCGGCCTCGGCGCAGGCGCGCGCCGCCGCGCCCATCAATCCCACGCCGCCGCCGCCATAGATGAGGCGGATGTCCTCACGCGCGAAGAGGCGTCCGAGCTCCACCGCCGATTCGAGATAGACCGGATCGTTTCCCGGGGCCGCGCCGCAATAGACGCATACGCTTTTGATCTTTGTCATGCCTGCCATGGTGCACAGCAACAGCAGCGCCGACAAGCGCCGCGTTCGGTCCTCACATGGCATCGTCGGATTGCCGGTGCAATCGGGCGGAGGCGAGCAATGGGCGCCAGTGGTAAAATACGCGCGAAAGCTGGAAATAAGTCTTGAGGCCATCGTTCATCGTCGATAGACGATAGGCATGGATTTCTCCGACGACGATCTCCTCGCGCTGCGGCTGCGGGCGCTGGCCCATCCTGCCCGGCTCGCCATCGTGCGGGCTCTGGCGGCGGCCGACCGTTGCCAGTGCGGCGAGATCGTGCGCGCGCTGCCGCTCGCACAGTCCACCGTTTCCCAGCATCTCAAGGTGCTGAAGGAGGCCGGGCTGATCGCCGGCACGATTGAGGGACCGCGCTCCTGCTATTGCCTCGACAAGGAAAACGTCGCCGCGCTGGCGGAACAGTTCGAGGCGCTGCTCGCGGCGCTGGACGGCGCCGCGCGCAACCCTGCGCCGCGCGGCGGCGGCTTGGTTTCGAGCCTTGCGACGCCTATCTGAACGACAACAAATACGGGAAATCGGGCCGATGACGGTCCGAACGAGCATGTCGAACTGGAAGTCTCATGTCCGCATCTGACGGCGGCGCGGCGCCCTCGCGCCCGACCAAGGCCTCGGAGGTCAATCCGCGTGGCAGCCTGCTCGTCGCGCTGAAGGGGCTCTGGCCCTATCTCTGGCCGGTCGACCGGGCCGATCTGCGCGCGCGTGTCGCCTGGGGGCTCGGCTTGCTGGTGCTGGCCAAGGCCGCCACCATGACCACGCCCTTCTTCTTCAAATGGGCCACCGACGCCGTGGCGGAGGGCGAGGGCGCGCGCATCTCCACCGATGCGATCAGCCTGCTCATCGCCACGCCGCTGGTGCTGACGCTCGCCTATGGCTTCTCGCGTATCGTCATGGCGGGGCTCACCCAATGGCGCGACGGCCTGTTCGCCAAGGTGGCGCTCCATGCCGTGCGGCGCCTTGCGCTGCTGACCTTCGAGCACATGCACGCGCTGTCGCTGCGCTTCCATCTCGAGCGCAAGACCGGCGGGCTGACGCGCGTTCTGGAACGTGCGCGCGAGGGCATCGAGACCATCGTGCGCATGCTGGTGCTGCATCTGGCGCCGACCATCCTCGAATTCGCGATGGTGATCGGCGTGCTGCTCTGGCAGTTCGACTGGCGCTATGTGCTGGCCTCGGTGCTGATGATCATCGCCTACACGGTCTTCACCTTCATGATGACCGAATTCCGCATGGGCATTCGCGCCGCGATGAACGAGAGCGACACCGACGCCAACGCCAAGGCGGTCGACAGCCTGCTCAACTATGAGACGGTGAAGTATTTCGGCGCCGAGAAGTGGGAGGCCGAGCGCTATGACCGTTCCATGGCGCGTTTCGAGCGGGCCTCGATCCGCACCGACACCTCGCTCGCCTGGCTAAATGCCGGGCAGGCGACCATCTTCACCCTCGGCCTGACCGCCGTGATGGCGCTGTGCGTGTTCGACATTCGCGCCGGTCGGCAGTCGGTGGGCTCCTTCGTCATGGTCAACGCCATGATGGTCCAGCTCTACCAGCCGCTGAACTTCCTCGGCATGATCTATCGCGAGATCAAGCAGTCGCTGATCGACATCGAGGCGATGTTCGCCATCCTTGCCCGTCCGCCCGAGATCAAGGATGCGGCCGTCGCCCACCCGCTTGAACTCAAGGGCGGCACGGTGCGCTTCGAGGATGTCCGCTTCTCCTACGATCCCGACCGGGAAATCCTCAAGGGCGTGTCGTTCGAGGTGCCGGCCGGGCGCACCGTGGCCATTGTCGGCCCGTCGGGTGCGGGCAAGTCGACCATTTCCCGCCTGCTGTTCCGCTTTTATGAGGTCAATTCCGGGCGCGTCGTCATCGACGGGCAGGATATTCGCGAGGTGACGCAGGATTCCCTGCGCGCCGCCATCGGCATGGTTCCGCAGGACACCGTGCTGTTCAACGACACGCTCGCCTACAATATCCGCTACGGACGCCCCGGTGCGTCGGACGAGGACGTGCAGAGCGCCGCCGAACTCGCCCAGATCGACGGTTTCGTGCGCCGTACGCCCAAGGGCTACGCAACCGAGGTCGGCGAGCGCGGACTGAAGCTGTCCGGTGGCGAGAAGCAGCGCGTGGCCATCGCCCGCACCATCCTGAAGAACCCGCCGATCCTCATTCTCGACGAGGCGACCTCGGCGCTGGACAGCCACACCGAGCGCGAGATCCAGGATGCGCTGGAGCGCGTCTCGCGCGGGCGCACCACCCTCGTCATCGCGCACCGGCTCTCCACCGTCGTCGGCGCCGACGAGATCATTGTGCTGGAGCACGGCCGCATCGCCGAGCGCGGCACCCATGCCGAGCTGATGCTGCGGCACGGGCTCTACCACTCGATGTGGGAGCGCCAGCGCGAGGCCGAGCGTGCCCGCGAGACGCTCAAGGCCGCCGACGAGCCGATCGAGCCTCTGAGCGAGCGCAAGACGACGAGCGACGCGGCGGCTTAAGCTCCCACGGAATCGATGGGAGAGAGCGGATGCGCAGGCGTGTCGGCATTGCGTGCCAGGGCGGCGGCAGCCATGCCGCCTTCACCGCCGGCGTATTGCGGCGCCTGCTGGCGGTGGAGCATCGTGACGGCTTCGAGCTGGCGGGCATCAGCGGCACCTCCGGCGGGGCGATCTGCGCGGCGCTCGCCTGGGCGGGGCTCGCGAGCGAGGGGCCGGAAGACGCACGCGAGCGCCTCACCGGCTTCTGGAACCGGGTGAAGGCCGATACCCCGATCGACGCCTGGCAGAATTACTGGGGGCTCGCCATGGCCAGCCTGCCGTGGAGCGTCGATGTCAGTCCCTATCGCGTCGACAACGGCGCCGACCGCGTACTGGCGGGCTGGATGAAGGAATTCCTGCGGCTGCGCGAGCTGACCAGGGCGGCGCGCCGGCGGGCGCCGGAGCTGTTCGTCGGCGCCACCGACGTGCTGACCGGCGACCGCTGCATCTTCAGCGGCGTCGATCTCGACTATCCCGATCTCGCCGGATCTGCCGCCATACCCTTTCTGTACAAGGCCGTGCACACGCGCGGACATGTGCTGTGGGACGGGTTGTTCAGCGTCAACCCGCCGATCCGCGACCTGCTGGAGCTCGATCTCGACGAGTTGTGGGTGATCCAGATCAGCCCGCTCAGCGTCGGCAAGGAGCCCAGGAGCTTCGAGGAAATTCGCGACCGGCGCGACCAGCTGGCCGGCAACATGTCGCTGGCGCAGGAGCTGCACTTCGTCGACAAGATCAACGAGCTGGTGGCGATCAACGGCAGGCTGAAGCGCAGGAAGCAGGGGGCTCGCACCGAATATTATACTTCCGTCGCCATCCATCTGCTGGATGCCGGGCTGGAGCAGGCGCGCTTCGGTTCCGCCTCCAAGATCGACCGCAGCCCCAGCCTGATCGACGAGCTCATGGCGCGCGGCGAGGAGATGGCGCCGCGCCTGTTGACCGACGAGACGCTCTGGCCGCGTCGGGGCGCGCTGGAAGGGCGGACCCTCAACGTTCCGCCACAGCCCTGACGGATTCGCCAAGCATTTGACGGATGGTCACTCTGGCCCTACCTCTCCGCCTGCCCGATGATGGGCGGCACCGCACCGGGAAACGTGCTTGATGTCCGTGTTCGATTCGATCCGCAGCGGCCTCGCGCCGATCCATCGGGAGGGCTACCCGTTCATCCTGATCGGGGCCGCCGTCTCGGCGCTGTTCCTGTGGCTGGTGCCGCCGCTCGGCTGGATCGCGGTGCTGATCACCGTTTGGATCTGCTACTTTTTCCGCGATCCCGAGCGGGTGACGCCAGTGCGCGACGGCCTTGTAGTCTCGCCGGCCGATGGGCGGGTGTGCCTGGTGGGTCCCGCCGTGCCGCCAGCTGAGCTCGGCCTTGGCGAGGCGCCGCTGCCGCGCGTGTGCATCTTCATGAACGTGTTCGACGTGCATGTGAACCGCGCTCCGCTGGCGGGACGGGTGACGCGCATCGCCTATCGCCCCGGCAAGTTCCTCTCGGCCGATCTCGACAAGGCCAGCGAGGACAATGAACGCTCCGGCATGGTGCTCGATACCGCCATCGGCGCCGTCGGCGTGGTGCAGATCGCCGGGCTCGTGGCCCGCCGCATCGTCAGCTTCGTGCGCGAGGGCGACAGCCTGGCGCCGGGCGAGCGCTTCGGCCTGATCCGCTTCGGCTCGCGGGTCGACGTCTATTTTCCCGCCGGCACCCGCCCGGCGGTCGCCGAGGGCCAGCGCGCGGTCGCGGGCGAGACCGTGCTTGCCGATCTCGCCGCCATCGGCGTCGAGCCGACCTTCCGCATCGACTGACCCGTAGCCTCGCGAGGAACGCGATGTCCGATCTGTTTCCCCCCTTCGAGCCGGACGCTCCCGAGCCGCGCCGCCGCCGCTTCCAGGCAGTGCCGCTTCGGCTGCTGCTCCCCAATCTGGTGACGCTGCTGGCGCTTTGCGCCGGCCTCACCGGCATCCGCATGGCGATCGAGGGGCGCATGGAACTGGCGCTGGGGGCGATTGTCATCGCCGCAGTGCTCGACGGCATGGATGGCCGGCTGGCGCGCCTGCTGCAAGGAACCTCGCGCTTCGGCGCGGAGCTGGACAGCCTGTCCGATTTCGTGTGCTTCGGCGTGGCGCCGGGGCTGGTGCTCTACATGTGGGGGCTGGAGTCGCTCGGCTCCATTGGCTGGATCGCCGCGCTCGCCTTTGCCATCTGCGCGGCGCTGCGTCTTGCCCGCTTCAACGTGATGCTGGAAGACCCCAACAAGCCCCCGTTCGCCGGCGATTTCTTCACCGGCGTGCCGGCGCCCGCCGGGGCGATCTGCGTGCTGCTGCCGGTCTATCTCGAACTGGTCGGCCTGCCGCGCCTCGTCGCCTCGCCGGCTGTGGCGGCGGCCTATTGCTTCGGCATCGCGCTGCTGATGGTCTCCAAGCTGCCGGCCTGGTCCGGCAAGCGCTTCGGTTCGCGCATTCCGCGCGACAAGGTGATGCCGCTGTTCGTCTGCGTGGTTCTGTTCGTCGCCGTGCTGGTGACCTGGCCCTGGGCGACGCTCGCGGTGCTGTGCGTCGCCTATCTCGCGGCGCTGCCCTTCTCGGCGCTGCGCTACGCCCGGCTGATGCGCGAATATGTGGCGCGCCACCCGGCGGCGGCGATCGGGCCCGATGCCCACCTGGGTTCTGCCCATGACGATGATCGCCACAGCCATCTGAACTGACGGGTCGGCCCGCAGCTCGGTACTAACGAAAACGGCGCCCACAGGGGCGCCGTGTCGGTAAGGAAGACGCCTACCAAGGTGCTTCTGGATCTGGCGACTGTGCCTCAGCGGGCGCGGCGGGCCATGGCTTCGACCCGCGCGGTCAGCGGAGCTGCCGGAAAGGCCTCGCGCAGCAGGCGAAGCGCTTCGGCGTCGGAGCCGGGGCGGGTCAGGTCGAGCATCTGGATCATCAGCTGCGATACCGACGCCGCATCGCGCCGCGCGAACAGGGGACGCCCGGCTTCGAGATCAAGTGAAGCAACCTCGCGCCCCGGGGCGGAGGACATCGAACGCTTGGTCATCACCGCCGCTTGCAGCATCACAAGTCCCTCCGATTGGACGAGCGAATCAATCAGCTTTCCTGATGGATACGATGGACCGCTCCTGCGCCTAACGCACGAACTATTTTCCAGTTCCCGTTCATGTGATCGGCAACTGTGCTCAAGATCTCACAGTCGGGTACTGACGAAATCCGATAGAATACGAAGTCGTGCCCGTTATATTTCGAATATGGACGGATTTTTTCACACGCGCATGACGGCAACCTTTGTGCCGTGCAACACCACGGAGCCTGAATACGGCAATCTGCGTAGATGGGGGTTGGTTGTGTGAAGGAATGACTGGAACCGTGCAGTCATTCGGCCTGAATATCAGGATCGCGTCAGCGAGACCTTCGACCCATCGGCAGTCGCGGTGCCATCATACTGGCCGCCGCCGGCCGGCTGCAGGCGGGCGGTGACCTTGCCGAGGTGGTTCTGCAGCACGATGTCGTTGCCCCAGACGTCCCAGCCCTTGGTCATGAAGATATCGTTCGGGCAGCCGACATCGGCATTGGCGGCAAAGCCGGACATGCCGCGGTCGGTCGACAACGTGACCTTGCAGGTCTTCTGGCCGTTGTCCCAGCCAAAGCTCCAGACGCCGGCGAGCTGGGTGCGCGCCGCGCCGGGTTCGGCAAAGGCCACGCCGCCAGGGGCAGCGGCCGGCGCGGGCGACAGGGCGACCGGCGTTTCCGGTGCGCGCGGCGTCGCCGCGGCAGAGGCGGTCGCGGCAGTGGCGCCATTCCCGGTCGTCTGTGCCGTTCCATGGGTCGCATCGGCAAGGGCGGGCACCGGGGAGCTCTCGATGGAACCGGAGGGGGCCGGCGTGATCTGGCTGGGTTCGACAGCGGCCTGCTGACTTCCGAAGCCGTCCAGCGTCGTGCTGCAGCCGCCCAAAATGAGCGCAACTGCGGTAGTCGTCACGACGATCTTGAGGTTCATCGACCTTCAACTCCTCGCCTGCAATGGCCTGCAGACGTTGGTTCCCGTTCGGTGCCGCATCGGTATTTTCATACGATAGGGCACATCTTCTTGTGTCGCCAAGGATCGTGGCGTGAGCATGACCTTGCCGAGGCGGCAGCCTGTCGCCGATGAATCGCCGCCGGATGGTCAACAGGCGGTTAACGTCGCACGGCCGGGCCGAGGGAACCGCGCGTGGCGCATGGACGCAAGGCTCGGGACGGGCTATTTGCAGCGCAGCAATTCACGCCCGCAGGATAAAGGATGTCGCCATGTACCAGATGCTGGACCCCGCCACCTTGACGGTTCTGGTGACCGGTGCGACGTCGGGCATCGGCGCGGCGAGCGCCCGCCGCTTCGCCCTGGCGGGCGCGCGCGTCATCGGCACCGGCCGTCGCGCCGATCGGCTGATCGCCCTGCGTGACGAACTGGGGCCGAACTTCCACCCGCTGGAGGTCGATGTGCGCGACAATGCCGCGCTGCTCGCCGCGCTCGCCGGCCTGCCGGAAGGCTTTAGCGCCATCAATGTGGTGTTCGCCAATGCCGGCCTCGCGCTCGGGCTGGAGCCGGCGCAGGCGGCCAGCCTCGACGACTGGGAGGCGATGATCGACACCAACATCAAGGGCCTGCTCTACACCGTGAAGGCGACGCTGCCGGCCATGGTCGCGCGCGGCGAGGGCCATGTGGTGTTCACCGGCTCGATCGCCGGCGACTATCCCTATCCCGGCGGCAATACCTATGGCGCGACCAAGGCCTTCGTGAAGCAGTTCACCCTGAACCTGATGGCCGATCTCGCCGGCACGCAGGTCCGCGTGACCAATATCGAGCCGGGCATGGTGGAGACGGAGTTCTCGTTGGTGCGCTTCCACGGCGACGAGACGAAGTCCGGCAGCGTCTATGCCAATCTCCAGCCGCTGACGGCCGAGGACATCGCCGAACAGGTGTTCTTCACCTGCACCCTGCCGCGCCATGTGAACGTCAATCGCCTGCAGGTGCTGCCCACCTGCCAGAGCTTCTCGCCGCTGAAGGTGACGCGGGGCTAGAAGCTACAGAAGCAGCGCGCCGGCGGCGGCGGCGCCGAGCACCACCGCCCATGCCGGCACGCGCCACAGCGCCAGCGCGAGATAGGCGATGACGGCGATGGCGAAGGCGAGGCTGGAGGTGATGCTCGACGTCACCACCGGGTTCCAGAAGGCGGCGCCGAGCAGCCCGACCACGGCGGCGTTGACGCCGCTCATGGCCTTGCGGATGCGGGCATCGGCCGCCAGCCTGGTCCAGAAGCGCAGCGCGCCATAGACCAGCAGCGCCGAGGGCAGGAACATCGCCACGAGGGCGAGCAGGCCGCCCGCGACGCCGTTGGGCGCTGTCGGCATCACCGCGCCTACATAGGCGGCGAAGCTGAACAGCGGGCCCGGCACCGCCTGCGCCGCGCCGTAGCCGGCAAGGAAGGTCTCGCGGGTCAGCCCGCCCGGATGGACCAGTTCGGCCTCGATCAGCGGCAGCACCACGTGCCCGCCGCCGAACACCAGCGCTCCGGCCCGGTACAGCGTATCGAACAGCGCGGCGGCACTGTCGCCGGTCGCCTGCGCCAGCAGCGGCAGTCCGGCGAGCAGGATTGCGAACAGCGCAAGGGAGACGAGGGAAGCGGTTCGCCCCGGCAGATGGCCGGAGGGGGGCTTAACAGGCGTTCCATCCACGGCGAGAAAGGCGAGGCCCGCCGCCGCGCCGAAGGCGATGACGCCGATCTGCCCCAGCGCGCCGGGAAGGACGGCGGCACCCGCCGCGGCGAGAAGGGCGAGGGTCCGGCGCGGCCGATCCGGGCACAGATTGCGCGCCATGCCGAGCACCGCGTCGGCGACCACGGCGGCAGCGGCGATCTTGAGCCCGGCCAGCCATCCGCCGCCGATGCCTGCGGCACCGGCGCTGGTGACGCCATAGGCGAAGGCCAGCATCAGCAGCGCGGAGGGCAGGGTGAAGCCCAGCCAGGCGGCCGTCATGCCGGCCATTCCGGCGCGCATCAGCCCGATCGCCATGCCAACCTGGCTGGAAGCCGGGCCCGGCAGGAACTGGCAGAGCGCGACCAGCGTGGCGTAGGCGTCCTCGCTGAGCCAGCGGCGGCGCGTGACGATGTCCTCTCGGAAATAGCCGAGATGGGCGACCGGGCCGCCGAACGAGGTCAGGCCGAGCCGGAGGAAAACCAGGAACACCTCGCCCGGCGTGCCGGCGGGCGAGGAGACGTCGGCGGGGACTGTTCGACGGGCTGTCATAATGGGCAACAGCTACCGCGCCAGTCGTGCTGCCGCACGCGAATTTTCTATGACAGCGCCAGCACTAAGCGGCCGCGACCGCCGCCGGCATGGACATGGCGGTGCGCAGCGTGTCGGCGAGCCGGCGCGCGGCGGGGGAGGCGGCCGGCGCGAGCAGAAGGCCGATTTCCATGTCGGGCAGGGGAGGCAGTCCGTCCGCCGGGCCGAGCCGGCGCCAGTCGGCAGGTGCCGCGCATTCCGCCAGCGCGGTGATGCACAGGCCGGTCTCGACCGCCGCATGGATGCCGCCCTGGGAGGAAGAGGTGCACGCGACACGCCAGTTCCGTCCGGCCTTGTCGAGCGCGGCGGCGATGTGAGGGCGTGCACGGCAGCCGGTCGGGAACAACGCCAGCGGCAACTGCTCGCTGCGCTCGGGCCGGTGGCCGCGGGCGGCGAGCCACAACAGCTTCTCCTTCTTCAGCAGTTCGCCGGTCGGGCGCGTCAGGTCGCGGGTGATCAGCGCCACGTCGATCTGCCCGCGCTCCACTTCCGGCTCGAGATTCTTCGAGAGATCGCAGCGAATGGAAATCTCCACTCGGGGATACGCCGCCGCGAAGCGGGCGATCGTCGGGGTGAAATAAGCGTCGACATAGTCGTCCGGCATGCCGAGCCGCACGCTTCCCTCGGGCGTGCCGCCCTTGAGGTCGGCCAGCGCCTCGCTTTCGAACGACAGCAGGCGGCGGGCATGTGCGACCAGGCGCTCGCCGGTCTCGGTCAGGGCGATGCCGCGGCGCGAACGCTCCAGCAGTCGCACGCCGAGGCTTTCCTCCAGCTGGGCGATGCGGGCCGATACCGCCGATTGCGTGCGTCCGACCCTCTCCGCCGCGGCGGTGAACCCGCCCGTGTCGACGATGGCGATGAGCATGCCGAGAGATTCTGTGTCGAGATGGCGCATGAAGGGACCCGCCGGAGTGATCGCCGACCCTGGAGGCCGGCCCAAAGTGCATATCGGCCTTTCATATCACTTTTGTCGATGTAACGACAAAATAAATTCACTTTGGCGATTTCAGCGCCGGGTGTAGATCGCTGCACACGGCGCTTCGTCACTGGCGCGCGCCGTGGCGGGCGGATGGGACCCGCAGCATTTTTCCCTGCACGTGCAATTCTGGTCCTCGACCGCGATGTCTCCCCCTCCCGCCGCCGCAATCGTTCCGGCCGCCGCCGCCGGCGTCCATCTCTTCGCCCCCGTCACCAGCGAGGCGCACGAGGCGCTTCTGCGCCGCAACGCCTTCTTCGCGGTAGTGCTGGCGGCGTTCTGCATCGGCTTCTCGGCCATCCTGGTGCGGCTGTCGGATGTCGGGCCGGCGGCGATCGGTTTCTGGCGCCTGTTCTTCGCGCTCGGACCGACGATCATCTGGGCCTATGCCGAGCGCCGCACGGCGCACGGGCGGCGGGTCGCGATGGGTGATACACGGCCGGCACCGCTGTTCACCGTCCGGCAGTTCCTGCTCGCCTCGTTCGCCGGCCTGTTTTTCGGCGCCGACCTCATCGCCTTTCATATCGGCCTTGCCCATACGACGACGGCCAATGCGCTGCTGCTCGGCAATCTCGCCGTGGTGTTCGTGCTGGTCTTCGGTTGGCTCTGTCTCGGTGAGCGCCCCACGCGCGGCCTGCTCATGGCGCTGGGCCTGGCCCTGGCCGGCACAGCGCTGATCATCTCGCGCAGCGCCACCGCCACGGTGAGCGACGCCGCCAGCGTGTTCGGCGATGCGCTCTGCGTTGCTGCGGCACTCTGCTATGCCGGCTACATGCTGGTATCGCGGCTGCTGCGGCGGGGCGGCGAGCACGCCGCCAGCGCGATGGGCGGCGGCATGCTCTCGCTGATCGCCAGCAGCGTCGGCGCGGTGTTCTGCCTCTCCTGGGCGCTGGCAACCGGGGAGATCATCATCCCCCGCAGCATGCAGGGACTGCTGGCGGTGATCGGCCTCGGGCTGATCGCGCATGCGACTGGGCAGGGCCTGACGACCTTCGCGCTTGGCCGCCTGCCGGCGGGGCTCATCTCGACCGTGCTGCTGTTGCAGATCGTCGTCGGCACCATATTGGCCGCGTTCCTGTTCGGCGAGATTCCCTCGCTGGTCGTGGCGATCGGCGGAACCATGGTGGTCGCCGGCGTCGTTGTCGCCCGCCCGCCGCGCGCACCGGGCTCCTGACCACGCCTCCAATCGCCCTTGCGGAGAGGCGGCGGCGGGTCTACCTCCTCGCCTGGTAGCAAGGAGCATGACGATGCAGCCTAATCCCTTCGGTGGCGTGATCGAGAATCTGTCGGTCGACGAGGTCAAGGCCGGGCTCGAGGCTGGCACCATTCTTCTGGTGGACGTGCGCGAGCCCAACGAGCTCGCGGCCGAGCGCATTCCCGGCGCGGTCGAATTCCCGCTCTCGACCTTCGATGCGAGGGCTCTGCCCGATCCCGGCGACAAGACGCTCGTCTTTTCCTGTCGCTCCGGCCAGCGCTCGCAGAAGGCCGCCGCGGCGGCCCAGGCGGCGGGCGTCGAGCTGTTCCGTCACATGGCGGGCGGCATCCTCGCCTGGAAGGAAGCGGGCTTCGAGACGGAGAAGGGCTGAGCGTCCTTCAGTCCGTCAGCCGGCGCACCACGTCGCGCGTCGCCTCGATCAGCCGCTCGACCTGATCCTCGCCGGTTGCCGGCGAGGCCAGCATCATGTCGTGGAACGGCGAGATCAGCACGCCGCGCACCAGCATGGCGAGATGGATCGCCGCCTCCAGATCCGGGAAATGCGCCGACTTCGCCTGGCCGCCATCAGTGAGCGGCCGGGGCGCGCGCACCACCTCCACGCGGGCACCGCAGCGGGCGATGTGCCAGGGCAGGCGCGCATCCCTCAGCACCGCCGACAGCCCGGCTTCCATCCGGTCCGCCAGGCGGTTCATATGGGCATAGGCGGCGTCGGTGGCGACATGCTCCAGCGTCGCGCGCAGGGCGGCGAGCTGTAGCGGGCTGCCCGACAGCGTCGTCCCCATGCCGGAATGGCCTTCCGGCCGGTGCTCCTGCGCGTGCTTCAGGCGCGCCGCCACTTCCGCCGACATGCCCCAGACCGAGGCCGGAATGCCGCCGGCGATCGCCTTGCCGACCACGAACAGGTCCGGCGCGAGGCCGAACTTGCGCGTATAGCCGCCGGGGCCGGAGGAGAGCGTGTGGGTCTCGTCGATCAGCAGCAACGTGCCGTGGCGGCTGCAGATGTCGCGCAGGCCCTCATGGAAGCCGGGCTGCGGCAGCACCATGGCGCAATTGGTCATGGCCGGCTCGGTGATGACGCACGCCACCGTCCGGTCCGACAGCGCCTCTTCCAGCGCGTCGAGATCGTTGAACGGCACGACGCGGGTGAGTTGGGTGAGGTCGCGTGGTTCGCCCATCAGGCCCGGCCGGTTCGCCGGGCGGCCATTGGCGGCGATCTCCACGAACGTCTCATCGACCGCGCCATGATAGGCGCCGTCGAAGACGAGAATGCGCGGGCGCCCGGTCGCCGCCCGCGCGGCGCGGAGCGCGAAGCGGTTGGCATCTGTCGCCGTGGTGGCAATCTGCCAATAGGGCAGGCCGAAGCGGGCGGTGAGCAGGTCGCCGACGGCCGCAGCGTCGGGGCTCGGCAACATGGTGGCAAGGCCCAGCCTTGCCTGCCGGGTCAGCGCTTCCGCCACCGGCGCCGGCCCATGGCCGAACAGCGAAGCGGTGTCACCGAGGCAGAAATCGTCATAGCCGTGGCCGTCGACATCGAGGAGCCGTGCACCCGTTGCCTCCGCCACTACCAGCGGCACCGGGGTCGACCAGTCGACCATCCAGTGCATCGGCACGCCCTGGAACAGGTGGGCGGCGGCGCCGGCCGCGGCGCGGGTCTTCGGCCGCATGCCGAGATAGAGCGCCTCGGCCTCGGAACGCAACGCGGCGGTACGGGCCGGGCTGATGCCCGATCCCTCGGCGAACGGAGCGACTATGTTCATCTTGCCGTCACCCGGCGCAGTTGGCCACAGACGTCCATATAAGCACGTTTCCCGCCCGCGTGCTGACGGCTCACCGCAGCCAGCCCCAACGCTTCAGCTCGTCATAGGTCTGGTCGAGCGTCTTGCGGGCGCGGGCCACGAGTTCGTCGATCTCGCCATGCGAGATGACCAGCGGCGGGGCGATGATCAGCCGGTCGCGCACGGCGCGCATGACGAGGTTGTTCTTGAAGGAGAAGTCGCGCGCCAGCGTGCCGACCTTGCCGACATCGGCGAACTTGGTGCGGCCAATCTTGTCCGGCGTCAGCTCCAGCGCGCCGACCAGCCCGACCATCGGCGCCTCGCCGACGAGGGGATGCTCGGCGAGCTTGGACCACTGCGCCTTGAGATAGGGGCCGACATCGCCGGCGACGCGTTCGACCAGCTTCTCGCGCACCATGATGTCGAGATTGGCGATCGCCGCGGCGCAGGCAGCGGGATGACCGGAATAGGTGTAGCCGTGGTTGAAGTCGCCGCCTTCCAGCAGCGCGTCGACCACCCGGTCCGCCACCATCACCCCGCCGAGCGGCATGTAGCCGGAGGTGATGCCCTTGGCCATGACCAGCATGTCCGGCTGCGTCCCGAAGGTCTCGCAGCCGAACCAGTTCCCGGTCCGGCCGAAGCCGCAGATCACCTCGTCGGAGATGAACAGGATGTCGCGCTCGCGGCAGATGCGGGCGATTTCCGGCCAGTAGGTCGGCGGCGGGACGATGACGCCGCCGGCGCCCTGCACCGGCTCGGCGATGAAGGCGGCGATGCGGTCCTCGCCCAGCGCGTCGATGGTGTTTTCCAGCGCGCGGGCGGTGCGCAGGCCGAACTCGTCCGGCGTCTCGCCCTGCTGCGCCTCGCCCCACCAATAGGGCTGGGCGATGTGGACGACATCAGGGATGACCGCGCTCTGCCCGTGCATCGGCGCCATGCCGCCCAGGCTGCCGGCAGCGACAGTCGAGCCGTGATAGGCGTTGCGGCGGGAGATGATGATCTTCTTCTCGGGCTTGTCCTTGATCTGGAAATAGCGGCGGACGAGCTTGATCACCGTGTCGTTCGATTCCGAGCCGGAGCCGGTGAAGAACACCCGGTTGAACTGCGGCGGGGTCAGTTCCGCGAGCTTGGCGGACAACTCAATGGCCGGCTTGTGGGTCGTCTTGAAGAAGGTGTTGTAGTAGGGCAGCTCGCGCATCTGCGCGGCGACCGCCTCGACGATCTCCTCGCGGCCATAGCCGACATTGACGCACCAGAGGCCGGACATGCCGTCGAGGATGCGGTTTCCCTCCGAATCCGTGAGCCACACGCCCTCGGCCTTGACGATGATGCGCGAGCCTTCCTCGTTCAGCGACCTGGTATCGCTGAAGGGATGGAGATGATGCGCGGCATCGAGGGCGCGCAGTTCGGCGGTGGTTTTCGGCAGAGACATGGCGCACCTGAGCGTGTCGGTTGGTTGAGACGAACAATGTGATCACATTTAGCGTGCGTCAAGCGTCTCGGCATGGCACAACATGCCCATCTGATGGCTGGAGGGGGAACTTGACCGTCGCCCGGCAGCCATGAGCAAAATCGATGTGACGCATTCAACCAGGTGGATCATGCCATTGCCCGACGCTGCGGACATCTCCGCGGCCACCGCACACGAGACCGAACGCACGGCTGACGAGTTCGCTGCCTATGTCGCCGAGCACGGCGCGCCCGAGATCGTCGAAGTGCTGCTGCCCGACACGCATGGCGTGCTGCGCGGCAAATGGATCCCGGGCGGAGCAGGGGGCAAGATCTGGGTCGACGGCGTCGCCATCCCGCTTTCCATCTTCGGGCTCGATATCTGGGGGCGCGAGGTCGAGGAGACCGGCATCCACATGGAGACCGGCGATCGCGACGGCATGTGCCGCCCGGTGCCCGGTACGTTGAAGCCGGTGCCGTGGTCGCCGCGCCCTTCGGCGCAGGTGATGATCTCGATGTACGAGCCGGACGGGCGCGGCGGCGAGAAGCCCTGGGAGCTCGATCCGCGCCACAAGCTCGCGGCACAGGTGGAGCGGCTCGCCGCGCGCGGGCTGCATCCGTGCGTGGCCTTCGAGCTGGAATTCTACCTGATGAAGCCGGCGCCGGGTCCGGGCGGGGTGCCGGAGCCGGTGTTCGCCACCTCGTCCTCGGGGCCGGCGCGGCAGAACATGTATTCCATGTCGGATCTCGACGCCTACGCCCCGTTGCTGCACGACATTCGCGAGGCGGCGCGCATCCAGGGGCTGCCCGCCGACACGGTGATCTCCGAGGCGGCGCCCGGCCAGTACGAGGTGAACCTCTATCACCGCCGCGACGCCATGGCGGCGGCGGACGACGCCATATTGCTGCGGCGGCTCATCGACGGCGTTGCCCGCAAGCACGGGCTGCGCGCCAGTTTCATGGCCAAGCCCTTCCTCGAATTCGCCGGCTCGGGGATGCATGTCCATGTCAGCCTGACCGACAATGAGGGCGCCAACGCCTTCGGCGCCGGCGAGGCGGGCGACCGGCTGCTGCGCAACGCGGCGGCGGGCATGCTCGCCACCATGGTCGACACCGCGCTGCTCTATGTGCCGAGCTATAACGGCTTCCGCCGGCTGGTGCCGGGTAGCTACGCCCCGACCAGCATCTCCTGGGGCTATGACAACCGCGCGGTTGCCGTGCGCGTGCCGAACGGCCCGCCCAAGGCGCGCCGCCTCGAACACCGCATCGCCGGGGCGGATGCCCATCCCCACCTCGTGCTGGCGGCGATCCTCGCCGGCATGCTGGAAGGCATCGAGAAGGGGCTGGAGCCGCCGGCGGCGTTGACCGGCAACGCCTATGAGGCGAAGGCGCCGAGCCTCAGCTACGATATGGGCGAGGCGATCCGCGACTTTGCCGGTTCGGACTTCGTCGGCCGCGCCTTCGGACCCGAATATCAGCGCGTCTTCGCCATCATGAAGGAGGCGGAACTGCTCGCATTCGAGCGCCGGATCAATCCTCTGGAGTATGAGACCTATTTGTGAGCGTGACCAAGGCTTGAGCAGAGCCCGGCAACGCACTAGCCTTGGCGAATTGAGTTCTCGTGACGGCATTCGCGCCTAAAAACCCTCAACTCTCCCAAGGAGAAAAGGATGTCTCGCCTCCTAACGACAATCGCGGCCGGTCTGCTGGCAGCGCTGGCCGTCGCGCCGGCTTCCGCGCAGGACAAGGTCGTGAACGTCTACAACTGGTCCGACTACATCGACGAGTCGGTGCTGGAGGAATTCACCAAGGAAACCGGAATCAAGGTCCGGTATGACGTCTTCGACTCCAACGAGGTCCTGGAGACCAAGCTGCTCGGCGGCAAGACCGGCTACGACGTGGTCGTTCCCACCGGCTCGTTCCTGCAGCGCCAGATCCAGGCGGGCGTGTTCCTGAAGCTCGACAAGGCCAAGCTGCCGAACATCCAGTACCAGTGGCCGCTCATCGCCGACCGTCTCGGCGTGTACGACCCGGGCAACCAGTACGCCGTCAACTACATGTGGGGCACCACCGGCATCGGCATAAACGTCGACAAGGTGAAGGAGCGCCTCGGCGACATCCCGCTCGACAGCTGGGACATCGTGTTCAAGCCGGAAATCCTCGGCAAGCTGAAGGATTGCGGCGTCTACATGCTCGACGGGCCGGAAGAGATCATCCCGACCGCGCTGCGCTATCTCGGCAAGGATCCGAACTCCAAGGACCCCAAGGACATCGAGGAGGCGGGCAAGCTGCTGAGCAAGATCCGTCCCTTCATCAAGAAGTTCGACAGCTCGGGCTATATCAACGCGCTGGCGGGCGGTGACATCTGCCTCGCCACCGGCTGGTCGGGCGACGTGTTCCAGGCCAAGGCCCGCGCCGAGGAAGCCGCCGAAAAGACCGGCAAGCCGGCGGTCAAGATCGAGTACATCATCCCCAAGGAAGGTGCGCTCATGTGGTTCGACAACTTCGCCATCCCGAAGGATGCTCCGCATCCGGATGCGGCGCTGGCCTTCATCAACTACATGATGAAGCCGGAGGTCGCGGCGAAGAACTCCAACTACATCTCCTATGCGAGCGGCAGCCTCGGCGCGCAGCAGTTCGTCGACAAGGAGATCCTCGACAATCCGGCGATCTACCCGACGAAGGACACGCAGGAGAAGCTGTTCACCGTGACCACCTATCCGCAGAAGGTGCAGCGCGTCGTTACCCGCACCTGGAGCGACTTCAAGCGCGGCAAGTGAACAGTCCCGAACAGGACATAAAAAGAAAGGCGCCCGGTCGGACCGGGCGCCTTTTTCGTTATAGGGGAGTTCAGAACTCTTTCCCGAAATGCCGCCAGCGGCGGTAGAACCACGTCCACTGCTCGGGATATTCGCGAATCCAGCCCTCGACCACCGACGTGATCATCTGCATCGAGCCGTTGACGTCGATCTTGCCGCCGGCATCGCGCGGCAGGTCGAGCGCCGGCGTGCACTGGATGCGGAAGCGCCCGCCGGGCAGGCGGATCACCCGCACCCCGTGCACCGGGCACTCATAGAGCCGCGCGAGGCGGGCGATCGTTGGGTTCGAGGTGCATTGATGACCGAAGAAGTCGACCATCGGTCCGCCCGAGCGCGACTGGTCGACCAATATGCCGAGATGCTTGCCCTGGTCGAGCATGGCCGCCAGCTCGAACACCGCGACATGCGAGGCGGCGACGAGTTCGCCCATCACCCGGCTGCGGGCATTGAACAGCAGGTCGGCGAGGAAGCTGTTGTCCGGCGCACGGAACAGCACGGCGCTGTCGAGCCCCTGCGCCGCGGCGGCGATGGCCGGCAGTTCCCAATTGCCGAGATGGGCGGTGAACACCAGCGCCGGCTTGCCGTCGACGCGCATGGCGACGAAGTTGGAGACACCCGTGGTCTCGATCCGGCTCTTGGCCGGCTCCCACATATTGTACTGCCAGATACGGTCGAGATGGACGAACTCACCGGCCATGCGGCCGAGATTGTCCCACATCCCCATCGCGATGGCTTCGCGCTCGGCGTCGGTCTTTTCGGGGAAGGCGAGGCGCAGGTTGCGCAGCGCCGCCTTGTGCACGCGCGTGTGCCGGCCTATGGCGCGGGCCCAGAAGCTGCCGACCCAGGCGGAGAACTGTGGCGGTTGCAGGCGCAGCACGCGCATCAACGCCCAGACGCCGGCTGAGAGCGCGCTGTCGCGTGCCCTCAGCGTCCAGCGCTGGGAAGGTTTGGTCTCGGACGTCATGTCAGTGTGCCGGGGCGGCGCATCAGAAGGTGATGACCACCTTGCCGAAGACGCGGCGGGTTTCCAGCCGCTCCAGGCCCTTGCCGAAATCCTCCAGCGGGAACTGCGAATCGATCACCGGCAGCACGCCGCGCTCCATGCGCTTCAGGCCGTCGGCGATGGCGCGGATCGGCGCGCCGAACGAACCGATGATGCGGTACTGGCGCTGGAACAGCTGCATGAGGTTCATGTTCACCGAGACACCGGAGGTCGAGCCGCAGGTGACGAGGCGCGCGCCCGGCCGCATGGAGAGCAGCGAGCCGTTCCAGGTCTCGGCGCCGACATGCTCGAACACGACGTCCACGCCCTTCTTCTTGGTGATCTTGCGCACCTCGTGCTCGAAGCGATCGGTCTTGTAGTTGATGACGTGGTCGGCGCCGAGCTTCAGTGCCTTGGCGCATTTCTCGTCGTCGCCCGCGGTGGTGATCACCGTGCAGCCGATCTCCTTGGCCATGCGGATCGCCACCGTGCCGATGCCCGATCCGGCGGCATGCACCAGCACGGTCTCACCCGGTTCGAGCTTGGCGTTGTCGAACAGCATGTGCTCGACGGTGGAGAAGGTCACCGGCGCGGTGGCGGCATCGACCCAGGAGATGCCCTCCGGGATCGGCACGCACAGGCGCTCCTTGATGTTGAGGGTGTCGCGGGCGAAGCCGTCGACATGGAAGCCCATGACGCCGGCGACTTCCTCGCACAGATTGTCGCGGCCGGACTTGCACATGCGGCACTGGCCGCAGGTCAGCGCGCCATACATCGCAACCTTCGAGCCCGGCTTGAAGCGGGTGACGCCCTCGCCGATGGCGACGACCTCGCCCACCGCCTCGGCGCCGACGACCAGCGGCATCTTGCGCTTGGCGAAGGCCATGCCGCGCCAGCCCCAGACGTCGATATGGTTCAGCGCCAGCGCCTTGACGCTCACCTGCACTTCGCCCGGCGCCGGAGCCTCCGGCTCGGGCAGGTCGACAAGGGTCAGTTCGCGGTCGGAAACCAGTTGAAGCGCGCGCATGGACAACTCCGGGGCATCACCGGCGCGGCCACCTCCCGCTTGCCCTTGGGAGGCGAGGGGATAGGACCGTCCGGAAAAGGACTAGGGTGGATATCGAAATCAGCGCTGGATGGCTAGTGCGGCGGACAGACCGCCATCGACCGGCAGCGTTGTGCCGGTGACATAGGCCGCCGCCGGCGAGAGGAGGAAGCCGACCACGGCGCCGACATCGGCGGGGCCTGCGAAGCGGCCGGCGGGAATCTGCTTCTCCACATTGGCGCGATAGGCGGCATAGGGCGCCAGCATCGCCGTGTCGACGAAGCCGGGCGCCACCACGTTCACCGTGACGTCGCGCCGCGCGCTCTCGATCGCCAGCGTGCGGCAATAGCCGGCCAGCGCCGCCTTGGAGCCGGCATAGATGGCGTTGCCGGCATTGGCGACGTCGGCGGCGATCGAGCCGATGGCAATGATCCGCCCGGCGCGGGCGCGCGTCATCGGCCGCACCAGCGCGCCGACCAGCTTCACGAAGGACCAGTAATTGACCTGCATCAGCTGCTCGGCGCGGGACTGGTCGACGATGGCCGCCAGCGTGTCGTAGCTCATGCCGGCATTGTGCACGAAGCCATAATAGGCCGGCTCCTCGGCCAGCACGGCGGCGAATTCCTCCACCGCGACCTTGTCGGCGAGGTCCAGAGCGCGGGCTTCGACCACTGCGTCGGGCTTTTCGGCCAGGATGTCGGCAATCAGCGCCTCGGCCTCGGCTGCGGCGGTGCGCACGGTGAACACCACCTCGAAGCCCGCCAGCGCGGCCGCCCGCACGATGGCCGCACCGACGCCGCGGCCGCCGCCGGTCACGAGAACGCGCTGGGTCATGACACCCGACCTTTCAGGGATGGTCCCGGTTAGCGGCGCACGGGCAAGGTTGGGGCCGGCGCAGAAAGCAGATGGCCGGGACGAGCCCGGCCATCGCGATGAGCACGTGTCGAGGCGAACAGCCTCACGCCGGCTCGCCGGTGAGGATCAGACAGACATTCTGCCCGCCGAAACCAAAGGAGTTCGACATCACCCGGTTCACCTGGGTGTCGCGGGCGACGTTCGGCACCACGTCCAGCGGAATGGCCGGGTCCGGCAGCTCGTAATTGATGGTCGGCGGGATGCGACCGTTCTGGATGGTCAGGAGCGAGATCACTGCCTCGATGGCGCCGGCCGCGGTCAGCGTGTGGCCGATCATCGACTTGTTCGACGACAGCGGGATCGAGCCGATCCGCTCGCCGAACACCGCGCTCATGCCGGTGAACTCCATGCGGTCGTTCTCCGGCGTCGAGGTGCCGTGGGCGTTGATGTAGTCGATTTCCTCCGGCGCCACGCCGGCATCGGCCAGCGCGTTGCGCATGCAGCCGATCACCGGCTTGGCGTCCGGCGAGGAACGGGTGCGGTGGAAGCTGTCGGCCATCTCGCCGACGCCTTCCAGCACGCCGAGGATCTGCGCCCCGCGCGCCACGGCATGCTCCATGCTCTCCAGCACCAGCGCCCCGGCGCCCTCGGCGATGATGAAGCCGTCGCGGTTCTTGGCGAACGGACGGGAGGCCGCCTCGGGATTGTCGTTGTTGGTCGACAGCGCGGAGAGCAGCGAGAAGCGGATCAGAGCTTCCGCCGTCACCGAGCCATCGGTGGCGATGGAGAGCGCCGCGTCGCAATCGCCGCGCCGGATCGCCTCGACGCCGAGCTGGATCGAGGTGTTGCCCGAGGCGCAGGCGGTGGACAACGAGATCGGCTGGCCGCGCGTGCCGAAGCGGTCAGCAAGGTGGTCGGCGATCGAGCCATAGAGGAAACGCTCGTGCCAGGCGTCGTGGCCGTTCGCCTCTGCGGCGCGCAGCAGGTCATCATAGGAAATCGGCCCGTTGGCGGCCGATTCTTGCGCCAGGATACGGCGCTGCGGCCATTCCAGCTCGATCGGCGGCACGGCGCAGAACAGCGGGCCGGGGAAATTGCCCTTCGAGCCGATGCCGGATTCGGCGATCGCCTCTTCCGCCGCCAGCTGCGCCAGCTCCTCGGAGAGGTCCGGCGCGGTGCGCCCGCTCTCGGGGAGGAAGTCGACCGTGCCGGCGATGGTCGTGCGCAGCGAGTCGATCGGGAAACGGCTGATGCGATGAATGCCGGACTTGCCGGCCGTCAGCTTCGCCCAGTTGTCCGTCTTGCCCTGGCCGAGCGATGTCACCATGCCCATGCCGGTGACGACGACGATCGGCCGACCGGCCTTGTCGGTATAGGAAGCCATGATCTGCTCCTCGGAAGCGGCGTGCTTCCGCAAGTTGGGTCAGTCGACGCGCTCGACCAGCGCGACGCCTTCCCCGCGCCAATGCCCCACTCCGGTGACGATGGCACGGGTAAGCGCGCCTTCGAAAGGCTTTTCCAGCGGCTCGCCGGCAAGCGGCGCGAAGAGCTTGCCCTCGGACACCGCAAGGGCGGCAAGCGCCAGCGCGACCGGAAGCTGCCCTTCGAGGCTGTGGCCGACGCGATCGGTGACGGAGCGCACCGGCAGACCCGAGCGCTCCAGAACGGCGACCTCGGCCCGCGTGGGCTCAGGCGCGCCGGACGCGGCGGAAAGAATGGCGGTGCCCTCGGTCACGTCGCCGGCGGCGGTATTGACGAGGGCTTCGATGGTCGCCTCGACCGCGCCGGGCTCACCGCGGCGCGCGCGCTCGGACCAGACGCCGGACAGCTTGGCGATCGGCTTGGCGCCGCGCGCGGTCGCATGCTCGGGCGATTCCAGCACCAGGAAGGCGCCGGCGGAGCCGGTCGGCACGCCCTTGGGGTCGGCCAGGACCGGCGCCCACGGGGCATGCATGGCGAGCCGCTTCAGCGCGAACAGCAGCAGCATGTCGCGCCGCTCGGCATTGTAGGCGCCGCCGACCAGCGCGATCTCGCTGGTGCCGGCAGAGATGCGCGACCAGCCGATTCTCACGGCATCCGTGCCCGAGCTTTCCTCGCCCATGAAGGTGCGCGAGGAGCCGGTCACGCCGTGCACGATGGAGATATTGCCGGCCAGCAGGTTGGACAGCTGGGCCAGGAACAGCGTCGGGCGCAGGTTGGACTGCAGCTGCTCATTCAGGAAGACGTCGGCCTTCGACTGTTTCTCGATGTCGGTGAGGATGGCACCGTCGACCGACTGGTCGCGCTCGCCGCCGCCCGCCGCCACCACCATGTCGGTGGTGCCGAGAATGTCCTTGTTGCCGGCGATGCCGGCGGAGGCGAGGGCAAGGCCGGCCGCATAGGTGCCGATGCGCTGCCACGGCTCCATCTGCCGCTGGTCGCCCCGTTTCGGGATCTGCTTGTCGAAGTCGATCTTCGCCAGCGGATGCACGACGTAGGGAGCAAAGCCCGTCTGGTCGATGACGGGCTGCGGCGCAGCGGAGAGGGCCTGCCAATGAGCTTCGAGGCCTTCACCGAGCGACGAGACGAGCCCGATGCCGGTTATCCAGACGTCGCGACGGTCAGACATGCGAGAGATTTCCTGAGCGCGTCGCCTCGGCATCCGGCGCGGCATCGCCCATCGGCATGCCGATACGCTCGGCGGTCGAGAGAAGATAGCCGCGCAGTTCCGGCGCGGGGAACGGCATGGTCTTCAGAGTGATATCGGCGTTGCAGACGAGCTTGCCGTCCACGCGGCCATCGGCTTTCAGCCGGGCGAAACCCGAGCCGTCATGCTCCATGCGCGCCTCGACCTCGATGACCTGACCCGGCGTGACGAAGGTGCGCAGCTTGCCCTTGTCCACCGAGGCAAGGAAGGCCATTCGGTCGTAATTATGCAGGCGCAGCAGCAGCATGCCGCAGCTCTGGGCCATGATCTCGAACAGCAGCACGCCCGGCAGCAACGGGTGCCCCGGGAAGTGGCCTTCGAAGATCGGGCTTTCGGTCGGAACGGTGTTCGCGGTCTTCAGGGTGCGTGCCTCAAGGTCGAGGGACAGCACCTTGTCGATCATCTGGAAATATTCGAGCCGCATTACCCCGTCCTGCCACTACGTCGCGAAACCGTCATCAGGCGGTCTTGGCGGCGATCAGCTCATCGATGCGAGCGCACAGGTTCTTCAGCACGAAGTACTGCTCGGTGGTCGCCTTGCCCTCGTTGACTTCCTGCGTCCAGCTCTCGAGCGGGAGCTTGATCCCGAACGCCTTGTCGATGGCGAAGGCGATGTCGAGGAAGTCCAGGCTGTCGATGCCGAGATCATCGATGGCGTGGCTTTCCGGCGTGATGTTCTCGCGCGGGATGTCGCACGTCTCGGCGATGATGTTGGCGACGGTCTCGAACGTGGTCGACATGGAATGCCTCTGGTCTCGGCGGCCGCGTCCGGCCACGGTTGAATCGGAACGCTCCTCCGCCACTGTCGCGACGGCAGGCCCGAAATGGATGACGGCCCGTATACCGAAGCGCGAACGGCTATTCAATGGCACCGGCGTGGCAATCCTCGGCAGTGTGACATCCGTGTCATTCACCGCATGGTTCATTGAACTGCCGGGGCAAAGGTAAGGACCATCACCTACGGTCATGGTCCTGCAGACAATTCCGTCCTAATCTTAGCGCGCCGGTTCGGCCGGCGCGTCTCGGGGTGGGTGGTATGTTCGTGTCTTCGGCAGGCTTGTCGCGGTTCTGGCGCGGAAGCGCCGCGTTAATGTTGGTTCTGGCGATGACGGCGGGCCCCGGCCTCGCCCAGACGCCGCCCCCGAAACAGGCGGCCAAGCAGAAGGCGACGACGACGCAGCAGGCCACGCCGGCGGCGGCCCCGCCCGCCGCGGTCTCGGATGCGCTGCCGAAGACCTTCTCGCGCCCCGACCTCATCGAATCCGCCCGTCGCCTTCAGTCGCTGCTGGATCGCGACCGTACGCCGCTCGCCAAGCCGGCGGCGCAGTTGCGCAAGGACGCCGACGCGGCGCTCGCCGCCGGCGATGCGCGCACCGCTGCCGATATCTATGGCCGGCTCGCCCGCGGCAGCGTGGATGCCGGCGCCTGGCTGCGGCTCTCGCGGGCCCTCGCGCGCATCAAGCCGAACGAGAACGAGAGCGAGGACACCTTCCTCGATCGCGCGCAGGGTGCCGCCTTCATGGCCTATCGCAATGCCACGACGCGCGTGGCGCAGGCCGATGCGCTGTTCGCCATCGGCCATCTCTATGACCAGCGCTCGCTATGGCGCGGAGCGCTCGACACGCTGGCGCTGGCGCTCACCTATGCCAACGTGCCGGACCAGCGTGCCTTCTATGACAAGCTGCGTGCCGAGCGCGGCTTTCGCATGCTCGACTACAGCGTGGATTCGGACGCCTCGAACCCGCGCATTTGCGTGCAGTTCTCCGAACCGCTGGCGAAGGGCGGTGTCGATTTCTCCAGCTTCGCGACGCTGAAGGGGCCGGGGGGCGCGGTCGACCGGCCGGCGGTGACGGTCGACGACAGCCAGCTGTGCATCGAAGGGCTGAAGCACGGCGAGACCTACGAGGTCGGGCTGCGGCAGGGACTGCCTTCCTCGATTGCCGCCGAGTCGCTTCCGGAGGCCGCCGACCTCACCATCTATGTGCGCGACCGCAAGCCGGGCGTGCGCTTCACCGGACGCAACTATGTGCTGCCGCGCACGGGTCCGCGCGGCATTCCGGTCGTCTCCGTCAACACCTCGCGCGTCGGCGTCGAACTCTACCGCATCGGCGACCGCAGCCTGATACCGACCGCGCTCGACGGCGAATTCCGTCGCGACCTCGCGGCCTTCGACCTTGAGAAGCTGAAGAACGGCCAGGCCGAACTCGTGTTCAAGGGCGAGCTGGAGACCGGCTCGCCGCTGAACGAGGACGTCACCACCTCCTTCCCGGTCGACGAGGCGGTCGGCACGTTGGCGCCCGGCGTCTATGTGCTCGCGGCCCGTCCGGCGGGCGATGCCGCCAGTCCGGACGATGAGTGGAACACGCGCTCGACACAGTGGTTCGTCGTCTCCGATCTCGGCCTCACCGCGCTGTCGGGCGATACCGGGCTGAACGTGATCGTGCGCGCGCTCGGCAGCGCGCAGCCGCTGGCCGATGTCGAATTGCGCCTGCTCGCCAAGTCGAACGAGGTGCTGGCGACCGTGCGCACCGATGCGTCCGGCGCGGCAACGTTCGATGCCGGGCTGATGCGCGGCAAGGACGGCTTCGCCCCTGCCGTGGTCGTCGCCAGGGCGAAGGAGGGCGACTACGCCTTCCTCTCGCTGGAGGATCAGGCCTTCGACCTCACCGACCGCGGCGTCGGCGGGCGGGCGGCGCCGGAGCGCTTCGACGCTTTCGTCACCACCGAGCGCGGCGTCTACCGCTCGGGCGAGGAGGTGCATGTCACCGCGCTGCTGCGCAATCCGCAGGTTCAGGCCGTGGCGGGCACGCCGCTTACGTTGATCCTCAAGCGGCCCGACGGCGTCGAGGAACGCCGCGTGCTGGCGCAGGACGGCGGCGCCGGCGGGCGCGCGGTCGGCTTCGCGCTGATGGGCGATGCCATGACCGGTGTCTGGCGCATCGAGGCCTATGTCGATCCGCGCGGCAATCCGGTGGGCGAGACCACCTTCCTGCTGGAAGACTATGTGCCCGAGCGGCTGGCGCTCGATTTGTCCACCGATGCCGCCTCCATCGCCCCCAATACCGCCGTTAATGTCCGGGCCGACGGGCGCTGGCTGTTCGGTCCGCCCGCCGCCGGGCTCGACATCACCGGCGAGATCGAGGTGCGCGTCGCCAAGGCGCGTCCCGGCCTGCCGGGCTGGCGCTTCGGCCGCCCCGATGACGGCTTCGCGCCGGAGCGCCAGCCGCTTGCCGACACACCGGTGACGGACGCGCAGGGCAAGGCGAGCCTGTCGGTGGTGCTGCCGGTCCTGCCGCCGACCGCGCGCCCGCTGGAAGCGGAAGTGTTCGTCGGCCTCGACGAAGGCGGCGGGCGCGCCGTGCGCCGCTCGGTGGTGCTGCCCGTCCGGCCTTCCGGCAACGGCATCGGCGTGAAGCCGCTGTTCGACGGCAACGGGCCGGGCGAGAACGCCCATGCCGGCTTCGAGGTGCAGGCCTTCGATGCGGCGGGCAAGCCCGTGGTGCTCGCCGGCGCGCAGTGGACGCTCTATCGCATCGAGACGCGCTACCAATGGTATCGCCTTGGCAGCAACTGGGATTTCGAGCCGGTCGAGTCAGTCCGCAAGGTTGCCGACGGCAAGCTGGAACTAGGCGCCGGCGCGCCGGCGCGGCTCGACGTGCCGGTCGAGTGGGGCCGTTACCGGCTGGAAGTGAGCGACGGCAAGATCGCCACCGCTGTGCCTTTCGAGGCGGGCTGGGGGGGCGGCGCGACGGCCGATGCGCCCGATCGTCTGGAAGTCGCTCTCGACAAGGCGCAATACGCGGCCGGCGAGACGCTGAAGGTCAATCTGGCTAGCCGCTATGCCGGCTCGGCCACGGTGCTGATCGTTGGCGACGGCGTGCTGGCTTCGAAAACCCTCGACGTGCCGGCAGGCGACAGCGCGGTTGAGTTCGACGTTGCCGCCAGTTGGGGACCGGGTGCCTATGCGCTCGCCTTCCTGCACCGTCCGCTCGATGTCGCGGCCGGCCGCAATCCCGGCCGGGCCATCGGCCTCGCCTGGTTCGGCGTCGACCGTGCCGCCCGCGCGCTAGAGGTGAAGCTCGACGCGCCGACGCTGGTGCGCCCGGAGACGACGCTGTCCGTGCCGATCTCGGTGTCCGGTCCGGGACGGGGCAGCGAAGCCTATGTGACGCTGGCCCTCGTCGATGTCGGCATCCTCAACCTCACCGGCTTCAAGACGCCGGACCCGGACGGCTTCTATCTCGGCCAGCGGGCGCTGGGGACGCAGGTGCGCGACTTCTACGGCCAGTTGATCGACGGCATGCTGGGCGCGCGTGGACGCCTGCGCTCGGGCGGCGATGCCATGGATGCCGGGTTGCAGGCCGAGCCGCCGACGCAGCCGCCGCTCGCGTTGTTCTCCGGTCCGGTCAAGCTCGACGCCGACGGCAAGGGCACCGTCGACTTCGCCATCCCGCCCTTCGACGGCACCGGCCGGCTGATGGCGGTGGCGTGGTCGGCCGCGGCGGTCGGCCATGCGCAGCAAGACGTGACCATCCGCGATCCCGTGGTGATCACCGCGACGCTGCCGCGCTTCCTCGCCAATGGCGACCGCTCGACGCTCAACCTCGCCATCGCCAATGTCGACGGCGAGGCCGGCGACTATGCGCTCGACGTGGTGACGGATGGTCCGGTGTCGGTCGCCAGTGCGCCCAGGACCGTGCCGCTGGAGAAGGGCGGACGGCAGGCGTTCAACCTCCAGGTGAACGGCAAGGGGCTCGGCGAGGCGAAGGTCTCGGTGCGGCTCTCCGGCCCCGGCGGCCTTGCCGTGGTCCGCGACTACCGGCTGAACGTCCGGCCCGCCTATCCCGCGATCTCCCGCCGCAGCGTGGAGAGCATCGCGCCGGGCGCGTCCATCACGCTCAGTCGCGATCTGGTGGCCGACCTCGTGCCCGGACGGGGCGGGGTGACGGTGTTCGCCGGTCCCGACCCTGCGCTCGACGTGCCGGCGCTGCTCGGCGCGCTTGACCGCTATCCCTTCGCCTGTTCGGAACAGCTGACCAGCACGGCCATGCCGCTGCTCTATCTCAGCGATTTCGGCAATGCCTCGCGCTTCCGCCTGACCAAGGATCCCAAGGAGACCATCGCCAGTGCCATTGCCCGGCTGGTCGCCCGGCAGGGCTCGGATGGTTCGTTCGGCCTGTGGCAGGCGGGCGGTAATGATGTGTGGCTCGACGCCTATGTCACCGATTTCCTGACCCGCGCGCGCGAAAAGGGCCATCATGTCCCGGATCAGCCCTTCTCGCTGGCGCTGGACCGGCTGCGCAACGCGCTCGCTTTCGCCAGCGACGGCGCGACGGACGACGGCGCGGCCTACGCCATCTATGTGCTGGCGCGCAACGGCAGGGCGCCGGTGGGTGACCTGCGCTATGTCGTCGACGCCAAGCTGGAGGAGGTGCAGAGCCCGTTCGCGCGCGGCCAGCTCGGCGCGGCGCTGGCCATGCTCGGCGACAAGGGGCGGGCCGAGCGCGTGTTCGGCGCGGCGCTGGAGCTGCTGCCGGACGCACCGGAGACGCTGACCTCCGGCCGGCCGGATTTCGGCTCCATCCTGCGCGACGCGGCCGGGGTGGCGACGCTCGCCTCCGAGGCCGGCTTCACCGGCACGGCACGCACCGCCCGCAGCCGGCTCGCCACCGCCTTCATCGATGCCGGACCGACCTCGACGCAGGAAGATGCCTGGCTGCTGCTCGCGGCCCGCGCCGCCCGCGAGGGCCGCGGCATCGCGCTGGACATCGATGGCGCCGCGCATACCGGCATCTATGAGCGTGCGCTCACGCCGGAGGAACTGGCGGCCAAGCCGGTGGTCATCACCAATCGCGGCACCGCCCCGCTCGACGTCGCCGTGTCCATCGACGGTCCGCCCTCGACGCCGGAACCCGCCGACGCGGCCGGCTTTGCCCTGACGCGCAGCTATTTCACGCTGGAGGGCAAGCCGGTCGATCCTGCCAAGGTGGCGCAGAACCAGCGCCTTGTCGTGGTGCTGGAAGCGGAGGAGGACGAGGCCGGTCCCTCGCATGTGCTGCTGGTCGACTACCTGCCGGCCGGTTTCGAAATCGACAACCCCGCTCTGGCGGTGGGTTCGGATGCCGGCGCGCTGGCCTGGCTTGGCGAGACCAGCGATACCGCTCATGTCGAATTCCGCGACGCCTTCTTCGCCGCGGCCTTCGACCGGACTCAGGACGGGGACGAGGCGCTGAACCTGCGCGTGGCCTATGTCGTGCGTGCCGTCTCGCCCGGCAGCTACGCTCACCCGCCGGCGATCGTCGAGGACATGTACCGGCCGGGCCGCTTCGCCCGCACCGATGCGGGACGGGTCGAGGTGACGGGGGCCGCCAGATGAGGAGGGCAGGGCGGTGAGGCGGGTCCTTGCCCGCCTCGCCGGCATCGCGGTGCTCTGCGCGATGCTGTTGGCAGGCGGGCTCTACGCGTGGCTGGCCGGGGTGCGCGCGGCGGCCCCGCCTGTGCCAGCGCTTGCCACATCGGTCGAGGTGCTGGACCGCGACGGGCGCCTGCTGCGTCCTTTCGCGCTGGAAGATGGACGCTGGCGGCTGAAGGCGGAACTGGCCGATGTCGACCGGCGCTATGTCGACATGCTGGTTGCCTATGAGGACAAGCGCTTCTTCCAGCATGGCGGGGTCGACCCGCTGGCGCAGATCCGTGCGGCATGGCAGATGCTGACGCATGGACGCATCCTCTCCGGCGGCTCGACGCTCACCATGCAGGTGGCGCGCCTCATGCAGCCGCGCGACGGGCGCGGTCTTGCCGCGAAATGGCGGGCGAAGTGGCAGGAGATGCGCCGGGCCATTCAGCTGGAGTCGCAGCTTTCCAAGCGGGAGATCCTCAGCCTCTACCTGACGCTGGCGCCCTATGGGGGCAATATCGAAGGCGTGCGGGCGGCGAGCCTTGCCTATTTCGGCAAGGAGCCGCGTCGGCTCTCGCTGGCCGAGGCGAGCTTGCTCGTCGCTCTGCCGCAGGCGCCGGAATCGCGCCGGCCGGACCGATTCCCCGAGCGGGCGCAGCGCGCCCGCGACGGCGTGCTGACGCGGCTGAAAGGGGCGGGTCTGTTCGGCGCACCCGAGGCGGAGTTCGCCGAACGTACCGGCGTGCCGACGCGGCGTATCGCGATGCCGATGCTCGCCGCCCATGCTGCCGAACACGCGCGGGCCGAGCGGCCGGCCGCAAGCGTGCATCGCCTTGCCATCGATGCGGCGGTGCAGGCCCGACTGGAGGAACTGGCGCGCGAGCGGGTGCGCACGCTCGGCAACGGCGTCTCGCTGGCCATAGTGGTTCTGGATAATGCGACCGGCGAGGTGCTGGCCCGCGTCAGCGGCGCCGACCCGCTCGATGCGAGCCGGGCCGGGGCGGTGGACCTTACGCGCGCCATCCGCTCGCCCGGCTCGACGCTGAAGCCCTTCATCTATGGCCTGGCGTTCGAGGACGGCATCGCCCATCCCGAGACGCTGATCGACGACCGGCCCGTGCGCTTCGGTGCCTATCGTCCGCGCAATTTCGACCGGGAATATCAGGGCACGGTCCCCGTACGACAGGCGCTGCAATTGTCGCTGAACGTGCCGGCGGTGGTGCTGCTTCAGGCGGTGGGGCCGCAGCGGCTCGCCAGCCGGCTCGGCGAGACGGGGTTCGCGCTGAGCCTGCCGCCGGGCGAGGTGCCGGGGCTGGCGGTCGGGCTGGGGGGCGTCGGAATGAGCCTCGACGCGCTTGCCGGGCTCTATGCCGGCGTCGCCAATGGCGGCATGGCTCACGCCTTGCGCGAGCGTATGGACGGAGCGGTTATCGAAGAGAGGCCGGCGCGGCAGCTCATGAGCCCCGTCGCAGCCTGGTATCTGGCGCAGGCGCTGCTGGGCACGCCCGCGCCGCAGAACGAGCGGGCGGGTCGGATCGCCTTCAAGACCGGCACGTCCTACGGCTATCGCGACGCATGGGCGGTCGGCTTCGACGGGCGGCGGACGATCGCGGTCTGGGTCGGGCGGCCCGACGGCCAGCCGGTGCCCGGCATGATCGGCCGCGAGGCGGCGGCGCCGATATTGTTCGATGCCTTCGCCCGGCTCGTTACACGACCGGCGCCGTTCGCCACGGCGCCGCGCGAGGCGCTCAATGCACGCAACAACGACCTGCCGCCCCCGCTTCGGCATTTCGGCCGCAGGGTCGGTCAGGTCGGAGCGGTGCAGGGGCCACGAATTTCGTTCCCGCCGGATGGCGCGAGCCTGGAGCGCGTTGCGGGTGAACCGCTGGCGCTGAAAGTCAGCGGCGGCACAGGCCGCCTGACCGTTCTCGTCGACGGCGTGCCGGCTGGCAATGCCTTGCCCGGGGCGACCTTCTTCTGGCAGCCGACCGGATCGGGCTTCACCCGCCTTACCGTCATGGACGCCGCCGGGATAGCCGACAGCGTCGTCTTGCGAATTCGCGGGCCGGAGGACGCGTTGGGCGTCTCCGGCGGCCTTGTCAGCGGCCGTTGAGCGCGGCGCGGGCGATGTCCTGACGGGTCAGGCCACGCTTGGCGAGAGCGGCGTCCGACAGGCGCGACAGGCTCTCATAACGCTGGGCGATGCGACGGCCTTCGCCAACCGCGTCGAAGAAGGCAACCACGCCTTCGATCACGCGGGAGAAAAGGTCCGGCGAGTTACGGTGGGTCAGGGAAACAGTGCTCATCTGAGCTCTCCAATCGTCTTCGGCATTCTGTATGCCAGGGAATATAAACCGATTGGTGCGTTGCAAAAGACGATATGCTGCATGACAGCACTGATGTTGACGCATGGGTAGATGGCGTGGCTTGTTCAGTGAAGAGGTATTATAGGATAGATACATTTCCTAACTGCCGATGAATGGTAATATTATACCGTATTTCTGCCTGTCTATGACGTTTTTGCACGGGCGGGCCGCTTTTTAGGCATGTCGAAAACGACGGGCGCTGTCGCCTGACAAGGCCTGCGCGAACTTCTGCGCATGCAGTCGTTGGCTGCGGGCATTATCGACGTTGGCGCTCCCTGGCGGTGGTCGGAAGGTGAGTACATATGTCGCCGAGCCTGGGGATGGTTCACCGAATGCTCAACTTGGGGGTAGACCGCGCCCACGTGAGAGGCTATAGACCCCGCCACTGCCGCCGCCCCCGTGATCGACGTTTCCGCGTCGCCGCGGAAGGCCCCGGAAAGCGCTGCACGATCAGGCGCTTCGGTGGGGGATAGTTTAACGGTAGAACTGCGGACTCTGACTCCGTTAGTCCAGGTTCGAATCCTGGTCCCCCAGCCACTGCCTTAATCAAGTAAAATCAAGCACTTAACGATCTTCCGTCGTGCTCGCGACCAGCGATCATGTCGCGTCATGTTGCAAGCTGGTTTCCTTAATTTCCAACGGTTTCCAGTAGGCAGCGGCGAATCCACGCGACATGGAATGCAACATGCGGTGGCGTTTATCGCGGCGCCAAACGGCGCACATCATCTCGTCGGCCGGCGCGAGATGGTGCAGGCTTGGGCAAACTTCGTCGAAGCTGCGAACAGGAGCCGCAGATGGATTCCACGGCGAAACGCACGCGACCCAGAGATCCCCTTTTTCGCGTCCGTAACCGCCCCAGCGTCGACCAGTGGGCCGCCGATGAATCCATGACGCTTGCCGAGGCCGTGGCGTTGTTCTTTCCCGACGGTCCCCTGACTATCAAATCCTTCCGCACAGCGGCCAAGCGCGGCCAGCTTGCGGTCCGGCGCGTCTCGGGTAGGGACTTCACCACCCCGGACGCTGTTCGCGAGATGCTGCGACCAGAGCTGCGGGTTCCGACGAGGGAGGCTGCCAACGAGCGCCCTGCTGCGCCAGGTCGTCCGAAAGAGCCCGAAATGCGCGCCGCTCAGGAAAGGGCACTGGAGGCCGTCAGGGGGCTGCGAGACCGTCGGCGGGTGCCGAAAAAGCCTGCGGCATCGTGATCTGATTGCTGGCTGTTGCCGCGGATCGGTCGTTCGCGAGGCGGAAGGCAAATTTCTCGGCAAATTCAAGCACGAGTGGCATTATCGTATGGTCCCACTAAGGGTCTGTGCGATACGCAGCTGAAAAAAGTGAGGAGGCTCGGATGTCACTGCCGTCGATCGAGGCGGAGATTCATCGCTTCCTGTCAAGCGATGTACCCGAAGTGCTCTGCATCAAGGGCAAATGGGGTGTCGGCAAGACCTATGGCTGGCAGAAATTTCTGCGTGCCGCCAAGGATGACAACTCGCTAAAGGTCCAACGATATGCCTATGTTTCTCTCTTTGGATTAAATTCACTTGACGATCTGCGATACTCAATATTCCAGAATACGGTTAGCGGTAAAAATATTGGACGAGACGCGGATGCTGCGACGTTCGAAGAACTTATTAAAGACAAAGACAACTCGCGCAAGATTGCTCCGGTGGTTGAATGGGTATCTGCCGTATTTAATCGTAAGGGTGTCTCCGATCTTATCGCGAAGTCTGCATTTTTGTTGGTACGAAAACAGATAGTGTGTCTGGACGATCTTGAGAGGGCAGGAAAAGGGCTTGGCGCGCGCGAAGTGCTTGGCCTCGCTTCCCTCCTAAAGGAGGAGCGCAAGTGCAAGGTCGTGCTGTTGCTCAATGATGAAGAGCATGACGAAAAAGGTGAGTTCGAGCGTCAGCTTGAGAAAGTTGCTGATGTAACCCTTCGATTCGATCCAACGCCAGACGAGGCCGTTTCCATTGCGCTCACGAGTCCTGAAAAAGCTGTCGATCTTTTAAAACCCTTGATCGTCACGCTTGGTATAACCAACATTCGTGTAATCAAAAAAATCGAGCGCTTGGCTCGCCGATTGGTAGAAGTACTGTCAGGCTACGATAGTCGAATTGTTGAGGAGTCAGTGGCTACACTAGTTCTCGCAAGCTGGTCGGTTCAGCAACCTGGAATTGCCCCGCCTCTTGATTTTATTCGCAATTACGACTGGATCGGAATTACTATTCGTGTCAACCGTGAAGAATTGGATGATGAAGCAGTTAGATACAACAATTTGCTTTCTGAATATCCGTTTCGCAATGTTAATGGTCTAGACAAGGCAATTATTGATGGTGCGGAGAATGGATATTTCTTCGAGGCCGCCATAAGTGCGGCGGCCGAGCGCCTCGTTGCTGAACGAATGGCGCAAGGGCGCAACGGTGAATTTTCACGAGTCTGGGAAGAACTTTATCACGGGTCGCTTGTTACCGACGACGACGAGTTTCTTGAGGAGCTCTTTAAAGCAGCTGTCGACGAATCTGCTGTGATAACACCATTGAATATAGATGGTACCATTCGCATGTTTAGAGAGACGGGGCGCGATAATCAAGCCGACATGCTAATACAGATTTATGTGAAGGCTCACGAGGTAGATGGCTTTGATTTTTTCAACATAGGTAAGCATCATTTTAGTCAAGATCCAGACAAGGGTCTGGTTGCTGCATTCAAAGCGTACCGAGATGCGTATATTGACTACAGGGATCCACTTGAAGTGCTGCTCGGGATCAGCGAGCGTCAGAGCTGGGATGACGCTGATGTCGCTCTGATGGCGAAGCAGAGTGCGGCCGATTTCGAGCGCATGTTCGAGGAATTGCGCGGTGCTGAGATAAGACGGGCAATTGATACGATCCGTCTGCTTGGGCGCGGCTACGAGGAAGGGCATGAACAAATTGCCAAGGCCTCGGAGGAAGCTCTTCGACGTATCGCTGCCAAGTCACCGCTGCGTGCGCGGAAAGTTGCGCGCTTTGGGATAAAGCCCGCTCCCGCTCCAATAGAGGCAAGTGACACCGGCTCAGAGGAGGACGGCGCGGAGAAGGCGCATTAAGCGCTGCTGACCGGAGTGGTGGCAGCCGCTAGGCTCGAGGGATTCCGCAGTATTTGGTGAGCGCTCCGGCCGCGGCAATGGCGCCTCCAGCGTATATCTTGCGCTGCTGGCCTGCGCCATCGAGATCTTTGCCCTGAAGTGTGTAGTCGATACGACCACGGGCGATCGCCCCTAGCATGGCCGCACTCTGCTTCTCATCAAGATCCACGACGGCTGCCAACGTGAAAGACGGCAGTTCGACCAGCGCGCCCGTAAGCTTTATTGTTTCCCGCCGCGCGCCGGCCTCCTTGGGGCCCGTGACTATAAACGACACCCGCAACGACCTCTCTTTCGGGTCGATTCCGCTCACCGTGGCCTGCGTCGCGATCGTCATGCGCAGCTTCTTGCCGATGCAGTCGAGGTAGACCGGATAGCTCTGCCGATTCTCATCGGTAGAAATCCCCATCACCCGGAGGGTGCCGGTTTCATCCAGCCGGGCAAACCAATCGGCCTCGGCTGGCGGCGCGGCTAGCAAAATCGCAGAGGCAAGCAGTCCAATCGACAAGTTCTTAAGCACGGTGGCCTCCATACCGACGCCATCCAACACCGCCATGACGCGACTGTCGATGATCGGCTGTGACCTCGCACGGGAGGGCCCCGCGCGAGGAGCTTCGGGTTTACGAGATGCTTTGATACAGGCCGTTGCTGACGGACCCTCCGCCCGGGGTCGAGACGATATCGCCCCCTAGAAACTTCCATGTCCCGCCCAGGGGCGGGGACAACGTGCTGCCCGATACATTCGTGCCTAGCGCAGGAAGCGCCGACCGTCTCGCATACACCAAGGACGAGATACCGCCATAGACGGCCTGCATCTGGGCTAGATCGCTTGGGCTTTTGATCGGGATGTCCGTCGGTGCGGCGAAGCGGTCATGTAGCCAGCCATAGGCCTGCGTCCAGATTTGGCCGTTGCCGGCGAAGGTGTGGTGCGCCGTGCCGGCCTGATCGATCCAGTTCAGAGATCCGTTAGACGCCATCTGCAGGTATTTGCGGAACACGCTCGGGATGTGAAACGAGAGCCGCGGAACGTTGCTCTGCGATTCTACCGCTATCGAGGCCGTCGAAGTGACCTGGCCGCTCAGCACGCCTCCGGACAGGTTGAGCTTGGCGGCGACCGTCGCGGCGAGCGCTGCGATACGGGCCTGCACCCAGCTCGTGTTCGGGATACGCGCAGTGCTGTCCCCGGCCGCCGGCGTCGGGACGGTCGGTTTGCCTGTGAAGGTAGGGGATGCCAATGGCGCCTTGCCGTTGACGATCGTCGAGAGCACTTCGATCAGGCTTTGCACGAACGAAGTCGTCGCTATGCGGCTGGAGTCGTCGGCTGCGTTCGGCGTCGGGGCTGTCGGCGCACCCGTGAAGGTCGGGGAATTAAGCGGCGCCTTCGGATTCACCCGGTCGTTGACCTCCTGCTTCGTGTAGTAATCAGTGGCGGAGAGCGCCTGGTACGCCCGGACAGACCAGTGCTGCCCCTCGATGGGGCTCGCGACGGTGATCGTCGGGCTATCGAGGGCGAAAGCGTCCGAGGCCAACTTCAGGCCATCGACGAATACCATGGCAGTGGTGAAGCCGCCGCCGACCGTGATCACCCCGTCGGGCGCCACGCCGAACGTGCCTTCCTCGAAGCGGAGGCCACCGAGAGAGGCCGTGACGGCGGTCACCCAGCCCGTGCCATCGAAGACCCGAACCGACGTGCCGTCGTACCAGAGGCGCCCGACGCTGGATGCGCCCGGATTCGTTATCGGCATCGCGACGGCCGCGCGGAGATCGGCGAGCGCCGCCTGCGCCCCCGTCTTCGCCGTATTCGCGGCGCCGGCGAAGCCCTCAGCCTGGCCGCGGGCTGTCTCCGCGCCGGCGCGCGCGGTCTGGGCGTCTATCTTGTCGCCGGCCACCTGATCGCGCAGGGCCTCGAGATCCGCCGTGGTGGCGACCGGACCGACCGACCAGTTGGAGAAAGAGCCTTCGCCCATGGTTTGTTCAACCGCCAGCGTCAGCACGCCGGTCAGTCGGTCGTAGGAGAGGCGCCGGCCCACGAAGCCGTTCTCATAGGAGCCGGCGGCTGTGACCAGCAGATAGGCCGTGGGCGCGAACTGCCCCCGCCGGTTGTCCGGAATGGTCAGGACCTTCTCATTGGTGTTGATCACCAGCGACGTGTTCGACGTGGCGAAGAACACGGCGCCGAGATCCGCCATGGCGGCGAGATTTTCGGCCGACTCCTGCGCCTTGATGATGGATGGCCCGATGCCATCCTCGATGACCTGCAGGCCAGGCTGGAGGATGGCGTCTGATACCCGCTTCTCTATGCCGACCTGCTCTTCGAGCGGGCTGAAGCGGGAGTCGAGGAAGCGGATGAAGCTGTCCCACTTCTCAGGGGTCAGTTCCTTCATCCTCGAGGCGAGGAAGTCTGCAATGGTGCTCATTTCTACCTGCCGTTATCAAGCTCGAGCACGATCCGGCTCATGCCGTCGCGGCGGACCCGCAGCACGCCGAACTCGCGGTCTCGAATTGTGAAGCGGTCCCCCTGTCGCGCCGCGTCGGCAGCGGGGTAGCGCGTGCGGTCGACGCTGAGCTCGACGGCCGCGCCGCCGACCATGGCTCGGAAATCGTTGCTGCGGTTCCGAGCGCCGATGTCGATCGGCGTGTCGGCCGGCGCTTCTGTGAGGATGCCAACGCCCTCCCATTCCGACCGCTCAGGATCTGGGACAGTCCGGCCGTTCGGTGTCGAGAGCATCGGCACGCAGGCGAAAGCGCTGGCGAACTCACGGTCGACGACGCGGCTGGTCATCTGGTCCAGGCGGTCAAAGATGCTCATGATGGTCGCTCCTCCAGTGTGGCGCCCCCTCACTCCGCGCCGGCTGTCGCGGGTCCAAGGGGCGCTGCCGCGTTGGCGGCGGATGGCGGCGGTGCCGCCTGCCCGGCGTTCCAAACCCTCCAGAGCGGCGGGTCCCGGTTGCGAGCTGATTACGAGGCGATCAGCAAGCGCCTGCCGGGGCGATGGACGAGCCCCGGCGATCTCGTGCGTCATCGGTTGCGGTTCACCCAACTGGAGCGGGAAATGCGTGGCGCCGGCGGCGCGGCAGGCACGCCGCGCAGCTCGTCCTCGCGATTGTCGAAGGTGATGGTGACGCCGCGGCGGGCGGCGAAGGCATAGACGAGACAGTCCAAGGCCTCGGCACGGGCGCCGGGGATGCGCTCGAATCGGCGGATCGGGCGGCCGTGGACGTACCGCACGACGCGCCGTTCGCTGGCCAGTTGTTCGAAATAGGTCGGTTCGAGGTCCTTGGAAAAGCGGATGGACCTGCCGTGCTTCAGACGATCGAACAGCGTGGTCTTGATCCCATCGACGCCGATCAGGAACAGGCGCCCGCCCTTCACGGGCGATTTGCTCATGACGATGGCCGGGCGGTTGCCCCATACGCCCTTGCCTGCCCAGACCCGGCGCGCCAGGCGGGGGAAGCAGAAGGAATAGACCCGGTCCGTCCAATCGCCGTCGCCGGAATCGATGATCGCGGCGTCGACTTTCAGCGTGCCCCCATGCGGATGCTTCCAGGTGGAGCGCAGCAAGGCGTCCAGCTCTGCCCACGTCGTGTCGTCGTCGGGCGTGCCCCAGATATTGTGATGCCCGAGCACCACGATGTCGTCATCGCGGGTCCACCCGATGGTGGTGGCCTCGAGGCGGTCATCCTGTACGTCGACGCCAATGGTGACCGCCAAGACCTCCGGCGGAATCTCGTTCAACCCGAACTCTTCGGCGCGGCCGGCAAGGGCAGCCTCATCCACATCGTCCGCCCCGTCCTTCCAGCCCTCGCCAAGGTAGGTGTTCACGAACACACGGCGGCGCTCGGCGTCCTTGTGGATCGCGAGCCATTCAGCCGCCAGCGTGCCCCATGAGGCGTTGGCCAGAGGCGACACCAGCACGTTAAGCCGGAAACCGGCGTGCCCCTGCACCTCGGGGGCCGTGGCGCGCCAGGTGCCGGCCGCGACCATGGCCGGCTTCTCACGCTCCTCGATGACGCAGCCGTTCGCAGGACAGACAGCATGTGCTCTGGCGGGCTCGCCCTCCGGCCAGCGAATATCGGCCCAGCGGAGCTCGAAACGATGCTGGCAGTGCGGACACGACACCTCAAAAATCCGCCGATCGCTCACGGCATAGGACCGCAGGACGTTGCTGGTCTCCTCATCGGTCGGCGTGGAGCCGATCACGATCTTGCGGTTGGCGAAGGACAGGGTGCGCCGCTCGGCGAGATCGATCGGCGAGCCCTCGGGGCCCGGCAACATCGCATCGGCCTCGTCGATGAAGAGCACCCGGGCATTGTGACGTCGCAGGTTCCTGGGCGATTTGGCGGCAATGACCTTCAGCGATCCGCCTGGGAATCGGCGGGACAGCAGCGTGTTGCGGCCGCTCTCGACGGCGTCATCGGACAGGATGTCGGCGAAGGCCGGCGAGGCAGCGAAGATCGGCTCCACGTCGGAGACGACATAATCCCGGCAATCCCCGTCCGTCGGCAGCACGGTGAGGATCGGCGCCGGCTCATTGGCGACGAAGGAGGCGAGAGCGCCCGTCAGCATCGTCGTGAGGCCGACGCGCACCGGTTTGACGATGGTGACGCGCTCAACGGACGGATCGCCTATCGCATCCGCGATCCCGTGCTGGAATGGCCACAGCCGCACGCGGCCGGGCTGCGCCGACACGTCGCTCGGCAGGAAGACGTTGGCCTCAATCCACGCCGACAGCGACAGGCGCGGCGGCGGGACGAGCTGTGACAGCGCCGAGCGGCGCAGGAGCTCAAGCGGGTGGGCCGTCATTACCCAGCTCCGTCAGAGCGTCCCGCAGCTCGGCGTCGATCTCGGCAAGGTCATGCTGCTTGAGGAAGAGAAGCCGTTGATTCACCCGCGCCGGCACAGCGAGGATGCGCGCTCGCAGCCGTCGCAGGATTCCGGACCATTCGGCGGCCACGTCCTTTGCCGAGACGAGCTCGCGGCGGATCTCGGCATTTCGGAGGGCGAGATTGTCCGCCTGCTCCTTCGCCTGGCGGGCCCGCTCGCTGGTGAGGCCGGCTTGCGCATCTCCGGCACGGCCGGCGGCCTGCTCTCGAAGGTTAGCGCAATAGGCGGCGATCGACAGCGCGACGTCATACCGGCCGCGCCCGGCCTTCACCACGAGCCCGCGGCCCGCCAGCTCGCGGATAGTGCGAGGGGCGATGCCGAGAAGGCCGGCGAGTTCATCGCCCGTCACCGGCGCTCCAAACGGCGGCGGAGCCCCCTTGGAGAGTTCTGCAGCGGGCGAAATCCTGCGCTGCTTCGCCCCCGCGGCTCGTACCGACGGGGAAGGACCCACGCTCGCCGCCTTCGACGCTCGCCCCCGCACCTTGCTCATGGTCAGATGGACACCCCGTTGAGGCGAACGAGGCCGGTGGCGGACGGATTGGCCGCTGCGCCGACGGCCACGCCGATCAGGCTGTTGCCGCTGGCGGTGGTGGTCGCGACCTTGTTGGTGCCGTCCCAATAGACCTTGGCGCCGACGGTCCACGCCTGCGCACTGGTCTTCTTCATCTCGAAGACACCGACGCTGGCGATCTCGACGCTCTCGCCCTCGGCGGCGTCGATGGCGGCGATGCCGAACAGCGAGCCGACGAGCACACCGTCGCCGGCTACGACACCACCCGACGGGGCCGGCACAGGGTTGGAATTGCCTTCACGGCGGAAGTTCTTCATGTCCAGTTCCTCGCTGAGCGTGGACGAATGACAGACACCACCGGCTGCCCTTGAGCAGCGGCGATGCGGGTTTCGAGGTCACGGATGGCGGCGGCGAGCTCGGTGTCGGACCGGTACTCGACGGTGCGGTCGCGGAACTCCGCACGCCGCACACCCGAGGCACGCGCCGCACGGAGCTCGGTGAGCTGCTCCTGCATCGTGGGAAGGTCGGTCACGGTCAGGCGCCCGCATTCTTGTACGCGCCGCGGAAGTCGATGACGCCCGCGCCGAAGTCCATCCCGGCCGCGACCTTCACGGCGCGGGTGTCGAAATCGACCTCAGTGCGGACCTCCGGGCCATTCGAGCCATTCACATAGCCATAGACGACCGTCGGAGCGGCGCCCGGAGCGGCGAATAGGTACCACTCGTTGCCGGTAATGTTGGCGTCGACCACCAGCTCCGCAAAGTTCGCCCAGACGTTCACGTCGCTGGACTTCGTGGCGTTCACCGCGGTGAGGAACTGGCGGGCAACGGCCTCCAGGGAGGGCCCTACGACGAGGTATGCGGGCTGAAGGTTCAGTGCGAGCCCATCCAGTGACTTTTGGGACCGCAGCGCGAGAACGGCCGTACCGATCGAGGTGGTGCTGATCGCAGCCCCACTCGCAGCGAGGTTGCCATGGTCGGCGTGGAACAGCGCTTTACCGTCCGACAGGGTCTTGTTGGCGGCGAGCTCGCCATAGACCTGCGCGTTCTCATCGTTGGCGGCGCGCGTGGCGATCATGGACGAGAAGTCAGACAGGGCCGACAGGTCATCGTTGATCAGAAGCTGGCGCCCGACAATGATGCCGGTGCCGTATTCCTTGGCCTTCACCTTCTCCCGATTCTCGGAGAGGGAGCCGTATGTCACTTCGCCATTCTCGGCGATCGGCTTGAAGGCCGGGAAGTCACCGACGCGAAGGAAGCTGTGCTCCTTGAAGTCCGCGAACTGGCGCGGCGAGGCCCACTTGCGATAGGTGGAAGCGGCGACGTCGTACTGGGCCAGCAGCGCCTTGTTGGTGGCATCCGCCAACAGCAGCGGAAAGTCGCTGGTGGAATGGGCGCCGACCGCACGCTCTAGAAGCGCGCCCTGGTCGCGCAGGTTGATGCGATCGCCGCGCGCCTGGGCGAGGTCCCCGACCATGTTGAGGATGCGATAGCCCCGGAACTCGACGGCGCGCCCCTCCAGCTTCACCACGCCGGGCGCCAGACGATGCGCCAGCGCATCGGCCATGGCGGAGCGGATCGTCACCGGGTCATTGTGATCGGTGCCGACGCTGGCGCGGGCGGTCTGGATCGGCGCTGAGCCGCGGGCCTGCATCGCCTGAAAGGCGGCAGCACGGGCGGCATCGGCGGTGGCATTGGCGTCGATCTGGCCATCGACCCACGCCTGATCGAGGCCGGCGAGGGCACCGATGGAGCGGATCTCGGCGTTGACCGCGGCGCGGGTTTCGGTCGCCTGCGGCACGATGATCGGAGCGGTGGTCGGGGAGGGAGTCGTGACAATGGGTTCGGGCATGGGGGCCTCACTGCGAATGGTGGCGCCGGGATCGGCGGCGACGGGGACGATGGAGAGTTCTGCCGGCGCCCATCGCGTCGCCGTCTTGGTGCGCTTCCCGCCCTCGCTGCCTTCGCGCCAGTCGGCGACGCCATAGCCGACGGAGACGCCTCGCAGGTGGCCGTCCAACACGTCCTGGACCACGGTTTCCACATCTGAGCGGCGGGACAGTTTGATGATGGCGCGGGCTTCGCTTGCGCTGACGGTCCAAGCCTTGATCACGTGACCGAGCACGTCGGTGACGTCGCCGCGCTTATGGGCGTTCAGCACCGGGGCGCCGATGAAAGAGGACCAGTCCTGATTAAGGTCCAGCCGCTCAATATAGGCACCGCGCGCGTCCATACGCTCGACGCTGGCGCCGGTGCTGAACACGACCTCGAAGGTGCGTTCCTCCGCATTCCAGCTCGAAGCAGCAAGGGGCGCGCGGCGGGTGAGAAGGTCATTGGGCATTGGTGCGCTCCGATGGCGTGGCGGCCTTCGCCGCCCGCGGCACGAAGGTGTCGGCGGCGATCTCGGCGTCGACCTCACGCGGATCGCGGCCGCGGCGAGCAATCACGGCATGACGAGATTCAATGCCCGCATTGATCGCTAGAATGTCCGCCTCGGCGTCGTCCTTCGGCGAGATGGCGGGCCAGCCTGGCCAGGCGGCCGTCATCTCGAGGCTGACGGCAGTGGCCGGGGACACCCGGCCATGCAGCGCCTCGAGGGCAAGCCACCGGCGCCAAATCGGCTCGAGGAAGCGGGCCGTAATGAGCGTCTTGCGGAGGGTGTCGACGCGCCGGCGGAACTCGTGCAGACCGACGCGCGCGGAGCTGAAGTTCACCTCCGACAGGTTCGAACTGATCAGCTCGTACGGCACGCCTGCACCGGCCGCGACGGTGTGCAACATCTCCCGCCGATAGCTGTCGATGCCGGTCATCGAAGGGGGCTCGCCGAACTTGACGTCCCAGCCGACTGGCGCCCGAATGATCGAGCCCGGTTCAAGCGACGGGTCCGGAGCCTCCGGCCCTTCCGGCTTGTCGCCGGTCACATTCGTCAGCACCGCGCCGTACAGCGCGCTGGTGTTGAGCAGCGCCAGCGTGGCGCCGCCGAGCTCGCCGAGTTGATCGAGCAAGATCGCCACCGGCGCGAGCCACGACAGGCCGCGCTGCTGGCCCGGGTGCTGGCGGTCGAACAGGTGCAGCACATCGCGCGCATCGATGCGGCGGGGTGTGGTGGTGTAGGCCGTCAGTACGTCCTCGGCATCGCGGAACCAGTAGGCGACACGCCGCCCCCGCTCGTCCATTTCGATGCCGGCGACGATGCGCCGGCCGTTCGGCAAATTGCGCGTGAAGGTGGCGTCGCACTGTGCCGGATCGATCGAGCGGAGGCGAAGCTCGCCTTCCTCGTCCGTCTCGAGGATCACGAACGCTTCGCCGGTAGTCACGATGCCGCGCACCTGGTGGTGCAGCATGCCAGCCAGATCGTCGATCTCTTCGGCATCGCACCTGCTCCACCAGCGGTCGAAGCGCTCGGCCAGCTCGGTGCGCAGGGCATCGTTGCTGGTCTTCGCCGCGATGGCCGGGCCGTCGGCGACGATGTTGCCGGTCCAGGCCGCGACGATGGCTGCGGCGGTCGGATCGTTATGGGCGAGCCAAGTGGCGCGTTCGGCGGCGAGCTGACGGCGGATCGTGATCTCGCGTGCCGGCAAGCGGATCGCCTTGCCAGACACCCAGCGCGAACCGGTGCCGCCGACCTCGATCGAGCCGACGGCGCGCCTGAAGAGAGAGCGGATGATGCCGGCCATGGTCATCCCGCCGCCTTCCGCTGACGGGCGAGGTCCGTTTGCGCGAGCCGTATCATCCATGAGCCTTAACTGAATCGGAGTTCACAATAACATTCCTTCGCCCCCTGTGATAGATTTTCTTAATTCGTTTATCACTTGATGCAGGATTTCTGAATATGGTGACCCGCACTGCCGCGCTGCGCCTTCAGCTAATCGACGCGGCCAGCGGGCCGTCCCGCGGCGTCGTCAAGAACGTGCGGGCACTGGACGAGGCGCTCGGGCGTCTCGGCAAGGCCGGCTCTCCGCACGCGAAGCGACTGACCCGTGACCTCGAGCAGCTGCAGCGCAAGGGCCGCAAGATCCTCGAGTTCCGGGAGGCCCGACGCGGGCTGAAGGACGCCTCGATCGAGATGAAGGCTGCGCGCACCAACGTGCAGCGACTCGAGATGGCGTTCCGGTCGGCGACGAAGCCGACCAAGAAGATGGAGTCCGATCTCCGCGCGGCCCGCTCTGGCCTCAAGCAGGCGACCTCCGCCTTCAAGGAGCAGGGGCAGGCTGTGCGCAAGGCGGAGGCCGCGCTCCGCTCCTACGGCGTCAACGGCCGCTCGGCCATCTCGCGCTCGCAGAAGGCGGTGCGGGACCAGATCGCGCAGACCATTCGCGAGATCCGCAAGCTCGACAGCGAGCTCCGCAAGCAGCCTCCGGCGCCTCGCGGCGCGCGGGGAGGCGCTCGCCACGAGCGGGAAGGCGGAATCGGAACCGGCGGCGCGGTGGCTGGCGGCTTCGTCGCGGACCGTGGGCGCGCGGCCGCCACTCGGGGCTTCGGCCTCGCCGTCGACTTCAGCCAGGCGGCCGACTTCCAGCAGGCGCTGGGCGGGTTCAGCGACGAGGAGCGCAAGAAGCTGAACCGCCAGGCCGAGAAGATCGGCGGCGACACCCGCTTCACCAACGCTGATGTCGTGAACGCGCAGACGTCCATCCTGCAGGGCGGTATCCGCGATCCCGAGACGATCATGAACCTGACCCGTCAGGTCACGGATTACGCGCTCGCCATGGGCGTGACGCTCGAGGAAGGCGCCGAGACGATCAAGGGCGCCGCTCTTTCGAAGCGGATCGACCTGAAGGACGGCAACGCCATCAAGCAGTTCATCGACTTCATGGTCTGGATGGCGAAGAACTCCGGCATGAGCGACGACGACGTCCGCCAGTACATGAAGTACGGCGGCGCCGCGACGACGGGTGCCGGGCTGCCCGATCTCTACATGGCCGCCATGGGCATGATCCTGCGCCGCTCCGGCGTGCGCGGCGATGAGGCCGGCGTGTTCGCGCGTGCCGCGTCGTCCAAGCTGGTGGCGCCCACGAACAAGGGGCGCCGGGCGCTCTACGCCATGGGGATCAACTACGACGACTTCACCACCATGCCCGATTCCTTCAACACAAAGGGCGTCGGCAAGATGCTGAAGAGCGAGTTCGGCAAGACCATCCCGGCCGAGCTCCAGAAGGAGATCGAAGACCTCCTTGCGAACGGCGAGTTCACCGACGCCGAGACGGGCGAGAGCCGATCGGTCGCTTCTGACCGCGGCGAGTTCGTCGCCAGGATGAGCGAGCTTCTGGAGCCGCTCTTCGGCGGCAAGAACGGGAAGATGTCGGCGAAGGATGCCAACGCGCTCGCGAAGGCCCTCGGCGACTATCACAAGATGTCGGTCGAGAGCATCGACACGGTCGGGCTCTGGAACGCCATCATGTCCAACAATCCCAGCCTCGCGCAGCTGAACGCCTTCTTCACCGACAAGCAGGGTGGCCGCGCGAACATGATCGCGCAGCAGTGGGCTCAGTTCCAAGCCTTCCTGAAGATGATGGAGAACGTGGAGCCGGGCGTCGCGAACAAGATCGGCGATAAGGCCAATGAGGGCCTCTATGGCGACTGGACGCGGCTGACCGGCACCATCGAAACTGCGCTGACCCGAGCGGTGCAGGATTGGGAGACGCCCCTCCGAGGCGTCATCACCTGGACTGACAAGCTGGCCGACAGCTTCATCAATGCCGACACAGCCACGCGCCGTCTGGTAGAGGCAATCCTCGCGGCCGGTGCGATCGTCGGCGCATACGGCGCGGCGAAGGGCACAATCGACATCCTGAACGGCCTCAGGGGCAGGAAGGGGGGCGGTGGTGGTCCCATTCCCGGTGGCGCCAGCGGTATCCCGGGCAAAGGCAGCTCGGTGAATATCGGTGGCCGCGGGGCGCTGGGCGCCCTAGCGGCTGGCAGCCTGCTGTTTGGCATGCCGACTGATGACGCCGAGATGCTCGACTTCATACGCAAGAACCACGAGCGCACCCGCAACTTTAACGACTGGCTGGAGTCGAAGTTCGGGAGCCCCAAGACGTGGCGCGATTCAGTGTTCGGCACCGGCGCCTCGCCGGGGGGCAGTGCCGTTGGGGATGTCGGCGCGCAGCTCGACGCCGCCATGGCGAGCTGGCCGGAAGCGGCCAAGCGAGCGATGGAGGAGTACGGCTCCGCCATCCAAGAGGGCGGAGCGGGGGCTGAAGCCAAGGCTGCGCAGATCGCCGCGCAGATCGAGCAGGAGCTCAACGTCACGGGCTACCCGAAGGTCGACACCAGCCACCTGGAGCGAGCTCTCTCCCTCGCCCGGCAGCTGGCAGCGGCGGCCCGTGGTGGTGGGGGCGACGTCGGCACGCCGGCGAACTCCGCGCCGTTCGGCGGCCCTCGTGAGCATGGCGGTCCCGTGAAAAGGGGGGTGACCTATCTCGTCGGCGAAGATGGCCCTGAACCGTTCACGCCTTCGCAGAACGGTCACGTCACCTCGAACCGGGATTGGCAGGCGGGCGCCGGCGGCAGCCGCGCGAGCGCTGGCCGCTCGGTCATCATCAAGATGACCAACCACATCCACCTCGGCGGCAAGGCGACCAAGGAGGATGGCGAGGAGCTCGGTCGCATGCTCGACCGGCAGCTCAATCGCTCTGCGCAGGTCGCCTTCTCCGACACCCGCTATGGAGACGCATGATGATACTCATGGGCTGGGGGCCGTTCCGGTTCACCGTGCCGATCTATTCGACGCGTGACGCGGTCGGTCCGTCCTGAGATAGAGTAGGGATGAGCAAATGGTGTCCACTCTGTCGCGCGGGCATTCACTCATGGATATCGAGCAGAGACTCGTCCTGTGGAAGGACGCCTTAGCAGCGCGGTGACGAAGTAGCAGTTTGATCAAGCGTCCTCTGCCGGGGCCGCGATGGCGAGGAACGCCGGTGCGCCGTTGATTTCGGCGATGATGACGATGGCCAGCGCGACATCGGTCTGAATG
>NZ_JBMSDU010000022.1:0-65505 GCF_049445835.1 Ancylobacter sp. VNQ12
CCGACCCGGAGCCGGCGCGGCTGCGCAACACAAGCCAGCTCCGCCGCGCCGCCTCCTCACCGCCTCAGCCCCTCAAGGGGTCAAGATTGGACGCCGATCGGGGGGCAATATTGCGCGCCGTTTGACAGCCCTCGGTGTACTGACGAAAAGACGCTGGGAGAACGAGCAACGATACGGCTCATGGAACTGGTGAATGCCGGCCCATTTAGCATGGTGGCGTGGAAGCGCAGGGATGAGGATCGGTACGGCCGAAAGCTCCGGGTGCTGATGCGGCACGGTCGTTCGCTGGGGAGCGCGCTGGTGTCGGAGGGATTGGCGCGGCCGTGGACGGGCAAGCGAAAGCCATGGTGCGGCTCCATGCCAGCGACGATGAACGGCCGTCAGGAGTCATCCTAGGCGCCTATAGCCCCCAAGCCTCCAACGCCTTCATCTGCTCGGCCGGATGATCCTTGATCCGATAGACCGTCTGGCGGGTGACGCCGGTAAGCTTGGCGATCTCGCTTGCACCAGCACCTTGTGCCAGCAACTCGCGTACATGGTTGAACTGTTCGCGAGCGAAGCCGGGCTTGCGACCTCGGTACTTAGTGGCGCCCCCAATGGTCTTGGCATGCGCAATGCCGGCCCGCTGTGCTTCCTTCGTAGCCTCTGACTGCGCTTGCGCCGTCGCGGCCATGAAAGCGATCAGGGCGTCACGGACAGCCATCTGCACCGGATCGGTCGTGGCGCCGTCAAAGGTCATGCCGTTGATGACGGTCTTCACGACTACTCCACGCCGCATGAACTCGCGGATAGTGTCAGTCACATCGGCATAGTTCCTGCCGAGGCGATCAACCCAACGCACCACGAGAACGTCTCCCCGCCGTAGAATGTCGAACAAGCGTCGACCTTCCGGCCGCTCTCTGAGTGGAACGGAGATACCTGACACACCTTCATCCGCGACAACCCTATCGAGCTTGAAACCTGCGGCTTCAGCCTGAGTTTGCTGATGAGCGAGCGTCTGATCGGCCGTGGAGACACGAGCATAAAGTATGACGGACATGGTCACCTCGTCTGTCCATAAGGATCATGTCCTTTCAATATCGTGTCCGTTGACTGATATCAACCCTAGTAGACACCGCTCTCCGCACCATCCACACTGACCGTTAGAGCATACCCGTACGTACATTTTGCTCATCACACGGCATGACGGCCACCTTGACAAGCCATAACCCTCGGCAGTGAACAGACCAAAACCGTACAGATACTATCCGTATCTATCAGCACTCCCTGATGGAACCGCCTCTATATGCGCTGATATTGGTAGTATAAATCAGTATATATTACCCGGAGATACACAAGAAGGGCTCTGTATCCTACCCCCCCCCTTACCCCCCAGAGCACACCTGTATCCTCGGGACTGTAAGGGAGATTGGCACCTCTTGTCTGTACCTCAGGCTTGCATTACCCGTCGACACACTAAGCGGTTCTTGTAGAGCCTACCCCGTTTTATTCCGCTTATGAAGGATCGCGGCCCTATCGGCACCCCGGCAAGTACGCAACAGCATTGGCCCCGTTCTGCACATGAAGGACTGTGGTCGCCTACTGCTTCGAACCGAACGGCGTAGAAGCCAAGACGGATCGCCGATGCCAGGCCAGCGGCGTTCTAATCACTGCAGGGACCGTCCAGTACGGGGGAGCAGCGGCACTTAACCATGTAAGATACCCGCACGAAAAAATTTGCCGGATTTTCAGTCCGACCTATGGTGCTGCATTCTATGGCAGGGATTCATAGCGCGGCACTGCGCCTCCCGCTCCGATGCGGCTCATTGTCAGGAACATACCTCATCGCGAGGAAGCCGCCTCCCGCCGACCACCTCTCGCCGAGTCTACGGCGCATCCGGCCCATGGCGCGGACATCAAGCCCTAAGAATCGTCGCTGACGGCCATTCGCCCGCTCATTCGAAGGCAGCCTGCCTGCCGAGCAGAAAGCCAGCCTACGGCCATTTATGCCGATCCGGTCGAAAAGGGCCTGAAATCAGGAGATTCCGGCGACGGACGCCAACCTTCTTCCGCACTCTACCTCCGTACGCCCCCTTGCCGTAGCTCCCGAAATCAGGCCTAATCTGCGCTCACGGAAGTGAGACATAATCGTCACCCCTCATCGTAGATAGTGCTTTGTAGTCAATGACTTAGAGGATCGGCGGGCCGCCCTGCATCGCCCACCATCGCTTTCCTGCAATTGGTTGATCATGCAGTCGAGGTCGGGTACTTGTTTGTGCTCGCAACCTGAAGAGATGCCTCGTGATCTCGAAAATCGATACCCGCACCGATTTTCGATGCCCGACATGCGGCGGACCGGCGAAGAAACAGTCGTATTTCAGCGCACTTTATGACAGCCTGATTAGACAAAGATCACATCAGAATATATTTTGCCAGAAGTGCGGCGAGAAATATTATATATATTTCCATGTCCCTATATTAGTAAGCGGAACATGGGTAAAAGAAAGACACGAACTGCCGTCACACGAATTCGCAAAACAAATTGCATCTATTAGATCGGAAACATCTATTTCTATCCTGAGATCATTGAGACGCGCCTTTGCGCTTCAATTTCAATTTTCTCATCCCGTCATGCAATCGGAATCGAGCCAATTCTTGGACCGCCTTCGCTCGAGCGGTTATGCGATTGATGACCCCTACCCGATCGCAAGCCACGACCTGCCGCAGGAACTGTATTCGAATGTCATTGAGCTGATACAGCTTCAGGCAGAGCCGCTTTGCACGCCGCCGCAAGTTGCCGTCGGCGCACTCTCTGCGTTCAATCTGCGTATGTTCAACGCCGGCGAAACCACTCTCACGTCGAAAGGCAACGCGCCCTATCGGCTTGCCTGCAAGATTTCACCGATCAACGGAGAAACAGCCCCCGAAGGAGAGCGGACCGATCTCCTCATTGACCTCCCGCCAGGCCGCGGGATCACACAGCCACTGCGCTTCAGGACGCCGGATCATCCAGGTCGCTACCGCCTTGGCGTTTATGCGCTGATCGAAAATGTCACGTGGCTGAATGAATTGTGTTCCTTCGAAATCGACGTTGTCGAAGAAACAGATACTGAGGCAGGTTTCGCCTGGAATCATACCGACGTCACACGCGATTACGGCTCAGATCACTTGTACGCGCTGGATCTGATACGGGAGTGGGTTGACCTTGATGGCGCTACACAACCGAAAATTCTCGAAGTTGGTGGCAATATGGCGCCGATGGTCGAGAGACTGGGTGTCAGGGCGTACAATCTGGACGTCGATCCCTATGGTTTGATGGCCGGAAGCATTTTCGCCGGCAAGGATCACCATGTCACCAATATCGTTGGCGACGGCATGAACCTGCCGTTCCCGGATGGTTTCTTTGACGCCATCATGATGTTCGCGACGTTTCATCATTTTCCCGATCCGGTCGCCTTGCTGCGCCATCTGAAAACCAAGCTTGCCAAGAACGGGCAGATATTTCTGATGTGTGAACCGGTGGGGCACGCATTTGCGGAAAGCAATTACGAAGCTTATGTCCGAGAACTAGAGCACGGCGCCTACGAACAGGCCTTCCTGCCGTGGGAATACGAAGCCATGATCCGCGAGGCCGGACTGGTTGTTTCGAACAATGTCACGGATGTCGGCTCGGCGAAAATCGCGTTACGCTCGCCCAGCTAGGCCAGTTTCGCCACTCGCCAGATTCAATCGTGCACCCGACCGTTCCTGATTGCCCCGGCGCGACCGGCTATCGAGGAGGAGCACCCTCAATGGCCGGTCGGGTCGGCTCCATAGCGCGATCGCCCACCATCGCCCTCCCCAATATCTGCCTTACCTCCTGCCTCAGGACAGGCAGCAGTTCCGCCTCGAACCAGGGGTGGCGCTTCAGCCAGCCGGTGTTGCGCCAGGAAGGGTGCGGCAGCGGCAGCACGCGCGTCTGCCCGGATGCCGCCCAGATTTCGCGCCAGCGCGCCACTCGCTCGGTGAGCCCGCCGCCGGCGAAGCGCTCAAGTCCTAGCCGCCGCAAGTGGTAGGCCTGCGAGGTCGCCCCCACCGCCACCACGAGATCGAAGGGCGCGCGCGCGGCGAAGAGCCGGTCGTGCCAGAGCCTGGCGCATTCCCGTCGCGGCGGCAGGTCGCCGCCCTTGGCGTCCTGTCCGGGAAAGCAGAAGCCCATGGCGGCAACGGCGATCTTCTCGCCGTCGTAGAAAGTCTCGCGGTCGATCCCGAGCCACGACCTCAGCCGGTCGCCCGAAGCATCGTTGAACGACATGCCGGAGGCATGCACCTTGGTGCCCGGCGCCTGCCCGGCGATGAGGATGCGCGCCCGTGGTCCGACATGCAGCACCGGACGTGGCTCATGCGGCAGCGGCCGGCCGAGCGGGTGCTCCACGCAGGCGCGGCAGGCGCGGATTTCGGTCAGCAGCGCGTCGAGAATGTCGGGGGAAGCGGAGGACATGCGTCTCTAGATAGGTGCTGTCGCGCCGGCGGCAAAGCCGTTCACGAGGGCGGGCGGGGATGCGCCGCACGCCAATCCGCCGGCAGATCGAACGGGCCCGACCAGATGCCGCGTCCGCCAGCACGCGCCGCGCGCTGCTCGCTGCCGTAGCCGAAGCCCGTAGCCACCGCCCAGCCTTCCTCGACCAGCAAGGAACCCACATCGCGTCCACCCGCCTCGCAGACCGAGACGGCGCGGCCGTAGCGGTCCTCGTCCACCGGGCGACAGCTGACCTTGGCGGAGGCGACGATCGCCGCCAGCGCCGCGCGGGCCTTTTCCCCGCACGGCCATATCTTGCCGGGCGCGCCGCAGGATTGGTGCAGTTCCGGCGCGTCGATGCCGTCCAGCCGCACGCGCTCGCCGCCGATCTCCAGGCTGTCGCCGTCGGCAACCCGAACCGCGCCGGTCAGCGCCGGCACAAGACGCTCGGCGACCAGCGCGGCGGCGACGAGCGCCAGCGCCACGATGATCGAGCGGAAGGTGCTCGGTCGCCAGCCAGGGCGCCGGACCAATCGCGGACGGCGCACCGATCAGGCGTCCGAAACGCCAGCTTCGGCAAAGGTCGCCATGCCGGCATGACAGGCGAGCGCCGACTTGACGACGCCGATGGCAAGCGCCGCGCCGGAGCCTTCCCCGAGCCGCATGCCGAGATCGAGCAGCGGGCGCAGGCCAAGGCGCTCCAGCACGGCGCGATGGGCCGGCTCGGCGGACACATGACCCGCGAGGCAATGGTCGAGCGCGGCCGGGTCCATCGCTTTCAGCACTGCGGCAGCGGCAGTGACCACATAGCCATCAAGCACCACCGGCACGCGCTGCAGCCGCGCAGCGAGAATGGCGCCGGCCATCGCCGCCACTTCGCGCCCGCCGAGCTTGCGCAGCACTTCCAGCGGGTCGTCGAGATGGCCCTTGGACCGGGCCACCGCGTCGCGCACCGCCGTGACCTTGCGGATCAGCGTCTCGCCGGTGGAGCCGGTGCCGGGGCCGACCCAGTCCTCCGCTTCGCCGCCATAGAGACCGTGGAAGATGGCGGCGGCGACCGTGGTGTTGCCGATGCCCATCTCGCCGAGGCAGAGCAGGTCGGGCTCGCCGGCCAGCGCTTCCATGCCAAAGGCCATGGTGGCGGCGCACTCTGCCTCGGTCAGCGCGTCTTCTTCGACGATGTCGGGGGTCGGCAGGTCGAGCGCGAGATCGAAGACCCGAAGGCCCGCGCCGAACACGCCGCAGATCTGGTTCACCGCCGCCTTGCCGGCGGTGAAGGTGGCGACCATCTGCTTGGTCACGTCCGGAGGGTAAGGCGAGACGCCCCGTCCGGCCACGCCGTGGGTGGCCGCGAACACCGCGACGGTCGGCCGGTTCACCGCCGGAATCTCCCGCCCCTGCCAGCCGGCGATGTGGATGGCGATCTCCTCCAGCCGGCCGAGCGCGCCCGGCGGTTTCACCAGCTGGTTCTGCCGCTCGGCGGCAGCCATACGGGCCGCTTCGTCCGGCCCGGGCATCTGGGCGACGAGGTTGCGGATGTCGTCGAAGGGCAGTCCGGTGGCGGAGCGCAGCATGGAAGCCTCGTGCATGAGACCCGAGGATCGCGGAAAGTGTCGCATCGGGCGCGGCGGCGGGGTAGACCCTCGCTCATGCGCGCGCAACCCCCAAATCCGGCGAGGCTCGCCACCGTGGCTCCAGAGGTGGCGCCCGACGGCTGTCCGCCGATCTTCGGCGCGGACTTCCTCGGCGATCTCGACACACTGTTCCTCTGGCGGCGCGACGTCCGCCATTTCCGCCGCGACGCGCTGGAGCCGGGCGCGCTCGACGCCCTGCTCTGCCTTGCCGCGCGGGCGCCGAGCGTCGGCCTGAGCCAGCCCTGGCGCTTCGTGCGGGTGAACGAGCCCGCCCGCCGCGCGACGGTGCGATCGATATTCGAGGCCTGCAATGCCGAGGCGCTTTCGCTCCAGCCGAACGAGCGCGCCGGGCTCTATGCACGGCTCAAGCTCGCCGGGCTCGACGATGCCCCCGAACAGCTCGCCATCTTCATCGAGCCCGAGCCGGAGGCGGGCCATGGGCTCGGGCGCGCCACCATGCCGGAGGCGGTCGCCTATTCCGCTGTCATGGCGATCCACACGCTGTGGCTCGCGGCCGCCGCGCGCGGCCTCGGCGTCGGCTGGGTGTCGATCCTCGACCCGAAGGCGGTGAATGCGGCGCTCGATGTGCCGGCGCACTGGCGGCTGGTGGGCTATCTGTGCATAGGCTATCCGAGCGCACCCTCCGACGTGCCCGAGCTGGAACGCGCCGGCTGGGAGCATCGCCGGCCGGTCGCCGACGTCCTCATCGAGCGCTGAACCGCAGCGAGACACGCGATGCCCATCCCCGTGCTTTCCGACGTGCCGGCGGCGCTGCGCTTCCTGTCCCGCCTGCCGGTGCCTGCCTTGCCCTTCGAGCACGACGCCGCCCCACCGGACATCGACCGGCTGGCGCCGGCCTTCCCGCTCGCCGGCGTCGTCATCGCGCTGACGGGGGTCGTCACCTTCATCGTCGGGCAGTTGCTGTTCGGGGACGTCCTCGCCAGCACGCTGACCGTTGCAGTGCTGATCCTGGTGACCGGCGGCTTTCACGAGGATGGCCTCGCCGACACCGCGGACGCTCTCGGCGGCTGGAGCGTGGAGCGGCGACTGGAGATCATGAAGGACAGCCGCATCGGCAGTTTCGGCGTGCTGGCGTTGATCGTCGGCTTCGCGCTACGGGTCGGTGCGGTGCAGACGCTGGCGGCCTATGGGACATGGTCCGTGGCTGGCGCATTGATCGCCGCCGGCGCGCTGTCGCGCCTCGCCGGCCCGGCCATGCTCGCCGCCCTGCCCCCTGCCCGCGCCTCCGGCCTGTCCCATGGCGCCGGCCGTCCCTCGGCGGCCGCTATGCGGCGTGCCGCGACCATCGCCATCGTGATCGCCGCCTTTGCAGTTTTCCCCAGCCTCGGACCGCTTGCCTTGTCGAGTGGAGTTCTCCTTGGACTGGCTTGCTTTTCCGGCCTTGTCCGCCTTGCCAATGTCCAATTCGGCGGGCAGACCGGGGATGTCGCCGGCGCCGCCATACTGGCGGTCGAGATTGCCTTCCTCATCGGTCTGCTTATCTTCGCGCGGCATCCCTAGGCGTACCGATTCCGATGCCGACCATTGTCTCCAGCCCCTGCGTCTCGATCTGCACGCTCGATGCGGCGGGGCGGCGCTGCCTCGGCTGCGACCGCACCCTCGAGGAGATCGCCGCCTGGGGCACCATGAGCGAAGCCGCGCGTCGCGCCGTCATCGCCCGGCTCGCCGCGCGCCGAATTTCGGAGGCCGCGCAATGAACGCCGACCGCCTCATGTGGATCGTGGTCATCGGCCTCGCCGGCGGCGTGGGCCTGCTCGTCTGGGCCTCCCATGCCGGTTCGGTCGCCGGTCTCGATGTCGGCGACCTCGCCTATCTCGTCGGCTACAGCGCCTTCGCGCTGGTGCTTGGCGCCAGCGTCTTCGCCACCTTCACCGGGCGGCTCGGCGAAGCGCTGCGCGCCGCCGCCCTGTGGCTGGTCATCTTCGGCGTGCTGGCGGTAGGTTACACCTACCGTTTCGAACTCCACGCCGTCGCCTATCGCGTGCTGGCCGAGTTGGCGCCCGGCTATGCCGTGCCGCTCGCCCGCGATGGCGGGCCGGCGGTCGAGGTGGCGCGGGCGCGTGACGGCGATTTCAACGTGCGCGTGGAGATCAACGGCAACCGCATCCCGATGCTCGTCGATACCGGGGCCTCCAGCGTCGTGCTGACGCCGGAGGATGCCGTCGCGGCCGGCCTGCCGCTGGAATTCCTGCGCTACGACATTCCCATCGACACCGCGAATGGACGCGGCCGCGCCGCCGCCGTCGTGCTCGACCGGGTGGAAATCGCCGGCAACATCACCGAGCGCAACGTTCCCGCGCTCATCGCCAGCCCCGGCTCGCTCAAGCACAGCCTGCTCGGCATGACCTTCCTCTCGCGCCTCGCCAGCTTCGAGATACGCGGCGAGAAGCTGGTGATGCGGGCGAAGGTCGTCGACGAATAGCCCCGAGCGATCGCAGACGGGCCTTGCGGGCCCCTGCCGCTTGTCTCGAACGCGCTAGCGCCAGATCAGCGCCGCCACGAAGCGCAGGCCGATCACCAGCAGATAGAGGCCGAAGCCGACCTCCAGCTGCCGCTTGGTGAAACCGTGCGCCAGGCGCGCGCCGAGCGGCGCCGCCAGGGTCGCCACCCCGCCGACCAGCACCAGGCCCGGCAGCGAGACGAAGCCGAGCGAGAGTGGCGGCAGTTCCGCCAGATGCGGCAGGCCGCTGACGACATAGCCGAGGGTTCCCGGCACGGCGATCAGCGCGCCGAGCCCGGCGGAGGTCGCGATGGCGGTATGGATCGGCACGCGATAGAGCGTCAGCACCACGGTCGCGATGCCGCCGCCACTGATGCCCACAAGCGGCGCGAAGGCGCCGATGCCGAAGCCGTAGGCCCGCATAGCCGTCGTGCCCGGCAGATGGTCGGCCAGTACCCAGCTGTCCCGGCCGAACAGGAGCTTCGCCGACATCAGCGCGGCAAACAGCACGAAGGCGATCTTCAGCACGACATCCGGGGAGATGGCGGCCAGCGCCGCGCCGGCAATGGCACCGAGCACGATGGGGATCGCCCATTGCCGCAGCACGCCGTCATCCACCTTGGTCCGCGCCTTGTGGGCGAAATAGGAGCGCAGCGCCGTGGGCACGATGATGGCAAGCGCGGTGCCGACCGAGAGGTGCATGCGCTCGGCGTCGCTGACCCCGACCGCGCCGAACACCTCGTAGAGCACCGGCACGATGATCGCGCCGCCACCGATGCCGAACAGGCCGGCGAGGACGCCGGTCGCCAATCCCGCCGCCAGCAGCACCACGGCGAGCCAGGCCAGATAATCCCAGGGAAGTGCTTGCAACATCAGGCCACCAGCGAACGCCGCTCCTCTGCGCGACGCACTTCATCCACGGCGGCGCGCAGCACTTCTATGCCGGCTTCCGGCTTGACGCCATCGATAGCGAGGCGGCGGCGAAAGGCCCGCGCACCGGGACGGCCGGTGAACAGGCCGAGCATGTGGCGGGTGATGTCGTGCAGGCGCCCGCCGCCGGCGACATGCGCTGCAATGTAGGGTTCGAATGCCTCCACCGCCGCGAAACCGTCCGCATACGGGTTGGGCGCCCCGAAGAACAGCGCGTCGACATCGAGCAACAGTTCCGGGTTCTGATAGGCCGCGCGGCCGAGCATGACGCCGTCGACATGCGCGAGCTGCGCCGCGGCATCCTCCAGCGTGTTGAGCCCGCCATTGATGCTGACCGGCACATCGGCAAAATCCTGCGACAGGCGCTGCTTCAGGCGGCGGACGCGGTCATAGTCGAGCGGGGGAATGTCCCGGTTCTCCTTGGGCGAGAGCCCTTGCAGCCACGCCTTGCGGGCATGGACGACGAGCGCATCAGCCCCTGCGGCCAGCACCGCGTCGGCCAGCGCATCGAGGGCTTCTTCCGGGTCTTGATCATCGACGCCGATGCGGCACTTCACCGTGACCGGGATGGCCACCTCGGCCTTCATCGCCGCCACGCAACTGGCGACAAGCGCGGGATCGCGCATCAGGCAGGCGCCGAAATTGCCGCCCTGCACGCGATCCGAGGGACAGCCGACATTGAGGTTGATCTCGTCATAGCCCCAATCGGCGCAGATGCGCGCAGCCCTGGCGAGCGCCTCCGGCTCCGACCCGCCGAGCTGCACCGCCACCGGATGCTCCATCGGGGAGAATCCCAGCAGCCGCTCGCGGTCGCCGAAGATCACCGCATTGGCGGTCACCATCTCGGTATAGAGCAGCGCCTGCGCCGAGAGGGTGCGATGGAACGCCCGGCAATGCCGGTCGGACCAATCCATCATAGGGGCTACGGAAAATCTATGTGACTGATATCTCGGCATTATTTCGTAGCTTCAGGGCGTTGGGTCGCAGCGCGCGCATTCGATTTTACGCCACGATACGCCAGTTTCCGATTTTTCGACGCGGGAGTGCACACGGAGCGCACACGGATGGCTACCCCTCACTAAACTAAAATCCGGCTCCTGGAGAGCCCGGATGCATCGGAAGGGGCCGTACGTCAACGAGACGCGAAGCGCTTCCGCGATCTCGTCACGCTCCATCGCCAGGACATGGCCGAGGTGGGGATCAGGATCGGCCATTCCAAGGACTGTGGAAGCCATTCGGCGGCAGATTCGTATCCGCGTGCCGCTGCTGCGGTCCAAATCATGGTAGAGCGCGTCCAGTTCTTCTTCCGTCGTCCAATCGATGGAGTTGTGATGCGAGGTGCCGGCATGGCATCGGCCTCGTTGCGGCTGAGGCCGATCTCAGCGACCACTTCGACATCGCCGTCGGCAAAGCGGTGGCCGGACTGCCGCGCCACGCGCAGCAATGCGTTCTCGAAGCAGGCCGCATAGCCGCCCGCGAAAAGCGGCTCGGGGTTGGCGGCTCCGCCCATGCCGCCCAGTTCCTTCGGGATGGCGAGCTGGAGGTCGAGGATTCCATCCTCGCCCTGGATCATCGCCATGGATCTCGCCGTTCTGGCAATGTTGATCGCGAGGCCGGCTATTGTTCTTTTTCTGCCGACAGTCGTCGGCTGATCAAGATATCGGCGATGGCAGACTGTCTGCTTCAGGGCAGTAAAGACGCGATAACTGCCATCGCCGATATCTTGACCAACCAAAAACGTCGAGCTACTGACGGGCGTCGCGAAAAACGGCTGTCAAGATGAGTATCGACTCTCGGACACCGCACATAAGCCGACCGTGAGCGAGTACGGTCGTCCAGCGTCTCCAACCATTGGTCAGCGTCTTGAACGCTGATGCAACATGTGGAGCGCAAACGCGTGAGTAAGACTATCGGCATTATCGGCGCTGGCCTTGGCGGCCTGACACTCGCCCGCGTACTGCAATTGAACGGGATTGAGGCGACCATCTTCGAGGCAGAGCCGTCACCTCGGGCAAGACCGCAAGGCGGCCTGCTTGATATCCATGAACACAACGGTCAGCCCGCTCTCAAAGCCGCCGGCCTCTACCAGGAGTTCCTGAAACTCATTCGACCCGCCGAGGATGCCAAGCGGGTCGTCGACAAGGACGGCGCTATCCTTCTCGACATGCCGGGAAATCCCTCGTCCCCGAGGCCGGAGGTCAACAGGGGGGAGCTTCGTGCCATGCTTCTCGGCTCGCTGCCGAAGATGGCGATCCGATGGGGTCGAAAGGCGATGTCCATTGCAGCGGTCGGAAACCGGCGCGAGGTCGTGTTTGCCGACGGCAGCGCATTCACGGCCGATCTCATCGTCGGTGCCGATGGCGCTTGGTCGAGGGTGCGGCCAGTTCTGACTGGCGCACAGCCGCTCTACTCCGGCACGTGCCTCATTGAAATCGCACATCCCGCTGGCGACAGAGATGTTGACGGGCTCGCGGCACTGATCGGCACAGGCACGCTCATGGCTGTCGCGCCGGGCCGGGGCATCATCGCGCATCGTCACGCCGATGGAAGTATCTCCGGTTATGTGGCGCTGAACAGACCAGAGGAATGGATCAGGTCCATCGACTTCAGCGAGGCTCATATCGGCCGGGAAGTCCTTGCAGCGCAATTTGAAGGCTGGGCACGACATCTCGTCGACTTCATTACCCGGAGCGCGCTGGATCGTCCGACGCTCCGCCCCATCTATGCAATGCCTGTCGCGAACGAGTGGTCGCGGATACCAGGGCTGACGCTGGTCGGCGATGCGGCGCACCTGATGTCCCCGTTCGCAGGCGAAGGCGCTAACCTCGCCATGTACGACGGCGCCGAACTTGCTCGGGCGATCATTGGCCATCCAAGCGACATGGAGGCGGCTCTGGGCGCATACGAGCGCGCGCTATTCGAGCGAACGCGCGGGGTTGCGGAAATGTCGGCGCGGAACTTGGAGCTGTTCTTCGGAGAAACCGCGCCGCACAGCGTGGTGAGCCTGTTCAGGAATCTCGTCTCACCTCAAATATAGCTGCCAAACAACCGCAGGGAGCGAGCATTGGCGCCGCCGCGGCTTGACCAAGGTCGGTTGCAGTCATCGCCGATCTTCAAAGTATGTTGGGCTGCGGCATAATTTGAAGTTTCCGTGCCGCTTGGCGGGCGTACCGCTATCGGCAGCAGTATCGCGCCATGGAGGGCGATCGGCGAGGCCGGCGCGGCGCCGTCAGTTGCCTTCGCTCCTGGACGTATCGCGGTGATCGGAGCGAGACGGCGCCAGCAGGACTAAGGCGCAGCCCACGATCATCGCGCAGGCGAGCATAAGCCATGCCTCATTGATGGATTGGACCAATGCGGCCTTTTCGACCAGGGGCCGCACGAACGCCTCGATGGCTGGGTCCAGCGGCATCTTGGCCGCTCCGCTCAACGCATCGGCCGGCAGGCCCACAAGATCGGCTGCGGACCTGTCGCCGGCCAGCAGCCGCTGCTTCAGAGCTTCGGCGTGCACCGGCACGCGCCCGAACATCACCGTATCGATCAGCGCAATGCCGATGGCGCCACCCAGATTGCGCATCAGATTGAACAGGCCGCTGGCGTCGGGTACCGCTTCCGGCGGCAAAGCTCCCAGAGCAAGACGGGTTGGTGGAAGCAGGCAAAGCATGATCGCGCCGCCACGCACGATCTGCGGCCAGAACATGCCGTCGAAATCGGTTTCCCGAGTTGCGAACGCGCTCATGCCGAGGCCCACGCCGAACAGTGCAAATCCGAAAATGGTGAGCAGGCGCGCGCTGCTGCGTCGCTCCAGCGTCACGGCAATGGGCGAAGTGACGAGTTGCGTTACGCCGGTCACCAGCATCACCGTGCCGATGGCCAGAGGCCCATGCCCGCGCACGAAGGCCAGGAATACTGGCATCAGATAGACCGATCCATACAGTCCCATGCCGAGAATGAAGCTGAGCGCGCAGCCAACGGCAAAGCCTCGGTCGCGAAAGGTCCGCAGTTGGACGATGGGAGCGCTGCTGCCCAGCATGCGCCGCACGAACAGGGCGCCGGCGGACAAGCTGGCGGCAAGCAGAGCGAGAACCGGCACCGCCAGCCATCCGCGCTGGGGCGCCTCTTTCAACCCGATCTGCAGACAGGCAAGGCAAACCGCCAGCAGCGCGAGGCCGGCAACATCCAGCATACGCAGCAGCGCGCGGTCACCGGCGTCGCGCGACAGCAGGACCAGCCCGAGCCCGCCGGCGACGACGCCAGGAGCGACGTTGACCAGGAACAGCCAGTGCCACGATGCGGTCTCGGTAATCCATCCGCCGACGATCGGCCCGACCGTCGGCGCCAACACGGCGAGCATGCCGGCAAGGGTGGTGGCAAAGCCTTGAAGCCGGAACGGAAACAGCAGGAACACCGCCGAGAACACCAGCGGGATGAGCATGCCGCCAAAAAAGCCCTGCACCACCCGCGCCGCGACAAGCGATGCAAACCCAGCGCTCGCGGCGCAGCCGAGCGAAGCCAGCGTGAAGGCGCTTACGGCGAGAGTGAACAGCCACCGCATGCCGAGCGCGCGGGTCAACAGTCCGGTCAGCGGAATCGCGACGACTTCGGCAATGAGATAGGCCGTTTGGATCCAGCTCATCAGCTCGGCGGGAATGCCGAGCGCATCGCGGATCGCCGGCAGCGACGTCGCGACCACCTGTATGTCCAGCACGGCCATGAACATGCCGAGGCACATGGCGGCAAAGCCGACCCATATCCGCACCGGCACTCGCTCGGAGGGTGCCGATGCAAGCGAGGCGACCACCGCGCTCATGCCCGCACCCGGTCCGGGCCGATGCCCAGAGCCGCATTCTCGGCGCGGATGCGGACGTAAAGCACGATCGCATTCAGCACGGAAAACACCACGGCATACCAGACCAATCCGAACATCAGCGGCAGCAGGGCGATCTCACCGGCAACGACGACATAGTTCGGATGCGTCAGGAAGCGGTAGGGGCCTCTCCGCACGAGAGGGGCCCGAGGCAGAACGATAATGCGCGTGGTCCAGCGCCGACCCAGAGAGGCGAGGACCCAAATCCGCAGGCCTTGCAGCAGGACATACGCCACAAGCAGCGGAAGGATCACCGGCTGCCTCGGCGCCAGCCACCATAGGCCCGCGAGCCAAAGCGCGTGGAGCATAACCATGTAGCGATAGTGCCCGGGGGCTGCCTCTCGGGCACCTCGAGACAACAGTCGCGCGGTGTTGCGGCTTGACAGCACAAGTTCACCGAGCCGCTGCGCCGTGACAAAACCAAGGATGATGAGGGCTTCCATCGCTCGACCCCGCTCATGCTGCTTGGGCGAGGGATACGCAGGAGGCGGTGAATCCCGGCCCCATCGTCACCAGCGTGGCGCGGTCGGGCAAGCCCTGGGCGATCACCCGGTCAAGAATGAACAGCACGGTCGGCGCGGACATGTTGCCGAAATCGGCCAGTACGCCGCGCTCATGATCAAGCGCCCCTTGATCAAGGCTGAAAGCGCGCTCGATCGCCGCCACGACCTTGGTTCCGCCGGGATGGCAGACGAACCGGCCGATGTCTTCGGTAGCCAGGCCCATGCGCCCCAGTATGCCGGTGACGGCGGGTTTGAGATTGGTCGCGGCGAAGGATGGAACATTGGGCTCCAGAATGACCCCGAAGCCGACCGGATCCATGCTCCAGCCCATGATACCGAGTGTGTCCGGCCAAAGCTGCTCGCCGGCTCCCTCAATGAGCGCAAGCCCCTGCTCCCCGGTGCGCAGCACGCAGGCGGCGGCACCATCGCCAAACAGGGCGGTAGAAATCAGATGGGCCTTGTCGGGACGGTCCAGACGAAAGGCGAGAGAGCTCAATTCGACCGTCACCATCAGCACCGTCGAGCCCGGCCTCGCCTGCGCGAGCCGCGAGGCGATGGCCAGCCCGGTGACACCGCCGGCACAGCCGAGTCCGAACACGGGAACGCGCTCTATGTCGGCGCGAAAGCCCATGCGGGCATGAACCACCGCATCCAGACTTGGCGTCGCTATCCCGCTGGTCGAGACAAAGACCACGGTGTCGACATCGCCAGCGGAACAGCCTGCGGCGGCAAGCGCCTTGTTTGCGACCTCAACGAAGAGGTCCGCACCGACTTCCATGTAGACAGCCGTACGCTCCGGCCAGCCACGGGGTTCGAGGTACCACTCGAGCGGGCGCGCGGCGTGACGCTTGCCGATGCCGGTGCTGGCAAATATCCCGGCCATCGTCTCGGATTTGCGGAAAATGTCAGAGAAGAACCGATGCATGGTCGTAGCGACATCGGGTTGCATCAGCACATGCTCGGGAACCGCAGTGGCGAGGGAGAGGAGGCCGGGCAACCGGCCCTCGCTGGCCACGGGGAGCGGCGGGTCGGCACTGTGGGGATATGGCGAAGAAGGTAGTGACTTTGTCGCTGTGAGCATGATTTCAATCTCGTTACGTGCCCCAGCCCCATTACTTTACTACGTTCGAATATACATATTATAGGTGAATTATATTTTTGATTATCATGAAAAAGCAAACTATACACATTTTTACATGAAATAACAACAAGAATATTACTATTTCTATTTGGATGTAGTGTATCAATTATATTAAATTTTTAAATAGCCCGTTTGGTTACGGCACATATACAAACGTATCATCTGTCGATATAGGGATTTATTACGCTACGTAATAACAGGAATGTCAGATCCGGATCGCGGATATTTTTCTTATACATGCCAGCCTTATCAACAATTCGCCGCAAGAACGTGCATGACGGCGCAGGACCGCGCCACGCACGTTCTGCGCGGGCGCCCGACCGACGCGGCATGAGGGTATCGGCGCGGCGACGGGAGCGGACACCTCAACAAGAAATGGTCGCCCCCCGGCCCGGCGCAGGGACGTCCCGGGCCGTTCAGGTCGTTCGCCAGATCAGACCCGAGTGGAAGCTTTCAAGGCTTTATGCTCGGCCTCGAGCGACATCAGGCATGGCGGGGGCACGACTTCTTCCGGCGTCGCGCAGAGACCCGACCGGATCAGCCAGCGGCCCAGCGCCGGCTCCGCGGTGAAGACGGCGAACGGCACCGCGCCGAGGAGCCCGACCAGCACCGGCAGCGCCCAGATCAGCGCCGACGGCGCAAAGGTGTAAAGGACACCGCCGATCAGCGCTCCGAAGACAAACTGCGGCCACAGCCCGCGCAAGGCGGTGCGCCACGATAGCCGCCCGGCGTCGCGCGCCTGTGCCTCCCACGTCACGGTTCGCCCGAAGGCAAGGCCAACCATGAAGATCGCGATCCGGAACGCGACCACCGGTCCGAGCAGCACCGAGAACAGAAATTCCAGCAGCGCCCCGCCGAGCAGCCTGCCGGTGCCGCCATAACGCTGCCGCTCTCCCGGCCGAAACAGCACGTCGAGCAGGCCGGCGAGTTTGGGCGTGAGGCTCATCAGGAAGGTGAGGACGAACAGCGCCAGTCCGAGTCCGGCAGGAAACGCCTCGTCGGTCCGCTCGACATCGAACACCTTGAGCGCCGCGAGGATCATGAACAGCACCCAGGCGAACGCGCCGACATACATCAGGATCGCCCAGGCGATCTGGAAGCGGCTCATCGGCTTGAGGCCGGGCATGGCGAGCAGGCGCCAATACTGCATGTTGCCCTGGCACCAGCGCAGGTCGCGCCGCGTGAATTCGGTCAGGTGCGGCGGGTTCTCCTCATAGCTGTCGGTCTCCTCCGGCAGCACGCGCACCTCGTATCCGGCGCGGCGCATCAGCACCGCCTCGATCTGGTCGTGCGAGAGCACATGGCCGGCGAGCGGGCCGCGGCCGGGCAGCATCGGCAGGGCGCAATGCGCTTTGAAGGGCGCGATGCGGATCACCGCATTATGCCCCCAATAGGGGCCGCAATCCCCGGCCCACCACGAGGCGCCCATCGTGTAGGAACGCATGCCGTGCCGCATGCCGAACTGGAAGATGCGCGCGAAAGCCGAACGGGACGGCATGCCCACCACCAGGCTCTGCAAGATGCCGAGCCTGGCGTTCGCCTGCATGACCCGCACCATGCGCAGGATGGTGGCCGCGCCGAGGAAGCTGTCGGCATCGAGCACCAGCATCAGTTCGTGGTCATCGCCCCAGCGTTCGAGAAAATCGCGGATATTGCCGGCCTTGAAGCCGGCATTGTCGCTCCGGCGGCGATAGTGGAGCCGCGGCGAGGCGCCGAGTTCCTCACGCCACGCCCGAAAGAGGTCTTCCTCGGTTGCGGCGATGTCCGCGTGGGTCGTATCGGAGAGAATGAACCAGTCGAACCGGCCACCGGCGCCGCCGCGATCGAGCTCCGCACGCATGGAGCGCAGACGGGCAAAGGCACGCTCGGGATCCTCGTTACGCAGCGCCATGATCACCGCGACGCGCGCGTCGATCGGCGCCTCGTCTGACGCCCTTCCGGCAAAGGGATAGACCGATTGCCGGGCGTCGCCGGGGCCATGCAGCAGCCACAGGCCGATCACCGCGTTCCAGAAGCCGAGGATGGTCCAGGGCGTCGAGAGGCAGAAGGCGAGGAGCAGGAGCCCGTCCAGCAGCGTGAAGCCGCCATGGGCGAGGAGCCAGGCGAAGAGCGCGACGAATGCGGCATAAGTCCCCGCATTGAGCGTCAGCACGAGCACCCGTCGGCGGCGAAGCACGCGCGTGGACTGCACGCCGGTCGGCACACGCCCTTCCACGGCATCGGCGGCCGTGAAGACGCCGTCCGCGACCTTCTCATCCAAGCTCATGCCGTCGTCCCACCCAGTCCGCCCATGCACTCGGGACGCCTGTTCCGATTTGTACGCCGGCGAGCCTTATGAGGTTCACCATTTTGTGGACCAAAGGACAGCCTGCTGCTGTTAAGAAGATCGTGAAGCGGCAAAGGACGCGATCAACAATGCCGGAACCGTGTCACAGGCCGACGCGACAGCTCTGGTGCGTGGAGCCGGGACGCTATGAGTTGAGGCATGTCCCGCTCGGCGAACCGCCGGCGGACCTGCTGACCATACGAACGATCATCTCCGGCATCAGCCGCGGCACCGAGCGCCTCGTCCTCCAAGGCGGCATTCCCGCCAGCGAGCATCAAAGAATGCGTGCGCCGCTCCAGAAGGGCGCGTTTCCGTTCCCGGTGCAGTATGGCTATCAGAGCGTCGGCCTCGTGGAGGCCGGGCCCGAGGAATGGATCGGCCGTACCGTCTTCGCGCTGCATCCGCATCAGGACCTCTATGCCCTGCCGGTTGCGGCGGCGATGGCGGTTCCCGACGGCATTCCTCCAGAGCGCGCCACGTTGGCCGCCAATATGGAGACCGCCCTCAACGCCATGTGGGATGCCGGCGCCGGCCCCGGCGATCGCATCACGGTTGTCGGCGGCGGCGTGGTTGGCCTGCTGCTGACGGCACTCGCCACCGCATTGCCGGGCGCGGAGGTGACGCTGGTGGATGTGAGGCCGGAACGCGCGGCGTTTGCCGATGCCTTCGGCGCAGCCTTCGCCCTGCCGGCCGCCATCCGCGACGACGCTGACATCGTCTTCCACACCAGCGCGAGCGAGGCCGGCCTCGCGACGGCACTTGCGGCGGGCGGCTTCGAGGCGCGGATCGTCGAGGTGAGCTGGTATGGCGACCGCGCTCCTTCCGTCCCCCTGGGAGAAGGGTTCCACAGTCGCCGCCTGCAACTGATCGGCTCGCAGGTCGGCTACGTATCACCCTCGCGGAGGGCGCGCTGGCCGCACGCCCGCCGGCTCGCCAAGGCCCTCGCGCTGCTCGACGATGCCCGGCTCGACCGCTTGGTCACGCATGTCGTTCCGTTCGCGCAGGCGCCTTCGCGCCTGCCGCAATTGCTTGCCGACGGGGAGGATGCCCTGGCGATCCTGCTCGATTATAGATGAAGGGATGCCATGTACTGTGTCGAGGTTCGCGATCGCATCATGATCGCCCATTCGCTGCCCGATCCATTCTTCGGCCCGGCCCAGGGCCTGCATGGCGCGACCTTCGTGGTCGACGTCGCCTTCTTCCGCGAGACGCTGACGAGTAAGAACGTCGTCGTCGATATCGGCGCCGCGCTCGACGCGCTCAAGGGGACGCTGAAGCCGCTCGCCTACCAGAACCTCGACACGCTGCCGGATTTCGCCGGCAAGCTCACCACCACCGAGTTCCTGGCGAAGCACATCTTCGACGCCATGGCTGCCGCCGCACGCGGCGGTGCGCTGGGGGATGATGCCGACAGCCTCGCCAAGATCCGGGTGACGCTGCACGAGACCGATCTGGCGTGCGCCAGCTACGAAGGCGTGCTGCGGTGAGGACCATCGCGTGACCGGCTTCGCCTTCGCCATACCGGGCGATATCGACCTTCCCACCGGCGGCTACGGTTATGACCGGCGCGTCATCGCGGAAGGCCGGCGTGCCGGGGTCGAGGTGACGCATGTCGCGCTGCCCGGCGGATTTCCCTTCCCTACCCCGCAGCAGTTGGCCGAAACCGAGGCGCGGCTCAAGGCGGCGCCCGCGGGACAGGTGCTGCTGATCGACGGGCTTGCTTTCGGGGCTTTGCCGGCGGGGCTGCTGCGCGGCCTCGCCCGGCCGCTCGTCGCCCTCGTGCATCATCCGCTGGCGCTGGAGGAGGGCCTCGACGAGATGCAGCGCACGTGCCTCATTGCCAGCGAGCGCGCCGCCCTCGCGCTTGCCTCGGCGGTCATCGCCACCAGCCCCTCGACCGCGCGCCTGCTGGAACGCGACTATGGCGTCGAGGCTGGCCGGCTTGGCGTGGCCCTTCCCGGCACCGACCCGCGCCCCCGCGCCCGCGGCACCGGCACACCCATGCGCCTGCTCAGCATCGGCACGGTCATCCCGCGCAAGGCGCATGGCGTCCTCGTCGAGGCGCTGGCCGCGCTGGCCTCATTCGACTGGACCTGCCGCATCGTCGGGGCCACCGATCGCGACGCCGAGGAGACGCGGCGGCTGCGCCAGGCGATCATGGCGCACGGCCTCGGCGACCGCGTCACGCTGACCGGCGCGCTACAAGGCGAGGCGCTGGAGCACGAATTCGACGCCGCCGACATCTTCGTCTCGGCCTCGCTGTTCGAGGGCTATGGCATGGCGCTCACCGAGGCGCTGGCGCACGGGCTTCCCGTCGTGGCGACCAGCGGCGGCGCCATCCCCGACACGGTGCCCCCGGCGGCATCCGTGCTGGTCGCTCCGAACGACACCGCCGGCCTTGCCGAGGGCCTCGGCTCCCTGCTGCGCGATCCCGGCCGCCGAAAAGCCCTGGCGCAGAATGCCTGGGACTACGCCGTGTCGCTCCCCGACTGGCCCCGGACTGCGGCGACCATCTTGGCCGTGCTGCGGGAGGTCGCGCGGTGAGCGGCTTCGATGCCGGCTGGCTGGCCCTGCGCGAGCCTGTGGACCACGCCTCCCGGCACACCGGGCTGGCCGCACATGTCCGCGACCATTTCGCGGAACACTCCTCCCTCGCCGTGGTCGATCTCGGCTGCGGGACGGGTTCCAATCTGCGCGCGCTGGCGCCCTCGCTGCCGCTCCGCCAACGCTGGCACCTGATCGACGGCGACATCGATCTGCTGGCAGTGGCGCGCCAGTGCCTGGCCGACTGGGCCGACAGCGCGAACGCGACGCCCACCGGCATCGAACTGCGCAAGGACGCGCATCGGATCAACGTCAGCTTCGAATGCGCGGATCTCATGATCCGCGACCTGTACTTCGCCGATATCGGCGCAGAACTCGTGACGGCTGCGGCGCTGTTCGATCTCGTCTCAAAGGACTGGCTGGAGCGACTGGTCGCCGGCGCGGCGCGGCGGCGCATTCCGCTCTATTCGGTGCTGAACTATGACGGCATCGCCCGCTGGCGCCCCAGCGTGCCGCTCGATGCCCGCGTGATCGCGGCATTCAATCGCCACCAGCGCGGAGACAAGGGTTTCGGGCCGGCGCTGGGGCCGATGGCCGGCGCGGCCTTTGCCGAGTCGCTGTCGCAACACGGCTACGCCGTCGATTCAGCCGACAGCCCCTGGGAACTGGCGGAGCAAGACGCCGAACTGATCGCCCGCCTCGCCGATGGCTTCGCCCAAGCGGCCACGGAGATCGAGCCGGAAGGGCGCGACGTCTTTGCCGAGTGGGCTTTGATGCGAACCGAGGCAGCGCAGGTGACGATCGGACATCGGGACATCTTCGCCACGATGTGACCGGTCCCTCGCCGGGCGTTTCAGCCCGGCGGCCACATGCGCCGCATCACGCCGTCATGCTTGACGAAGCGATGGCGAAGCGCTGCCGCGATATGGAGGAGCGCCAGGGCCCCGAGGAGCAGCGCGAGCAGGCCGTGTATGCCGAAAATGCGATTGGCGAGCGGCTCATCGGGGGGAAGGATCGCGGGCAGGTTGAACAGCCCGAAGATGTCCAAAGCGGGATAGGCGGAGATGCCGGCCCAGCCGAGCACCGGCACCACCAGCAGCAGCACATAGAGCGCGTAATGGACGGTGAGCGAGGCGATGCGCTCGAACGGCGTCAGCGTCGCGACCGGTGGCGGCGCGCCGCGCCGAAGCCTTACCAGCACACGCAGCACGACCAGCCACAGCAGGGTGAAACCAAGCAGCTTGTGCAGGCTGTAGAGCGAGCCCGTCGTCGCGTCGAAATTCGTCGCCTGTCCGCGGGCGACCATGTAGAGCCCGAGCGGAAGCTGGCAGATCACGAATGCCGCGACGATCCAGTGCAGCCGCCGCGCGGCAAGGCTGTAGCGGGCGGCCGTGACGGCGTGCACTCCGTCTTCATCCGAGACCGGCATCCCTTCCTCCCTCGGCTGCGCTGCGCAGATCGCAATCATAGAGAATATTGCCGTCGTCGAGGAGATAGGGCCGCGCGGTCGGGCGCAGCGCGTCGCCGAGTTCGTCGATGGGCCTGAGATTGAGCCCCGCCTGTCCCGATCCCAGAATGATGGGAGAGAGGCAGATGTGCAGACGATCGACCATCCCGGCATCGATGAACCGCGAGACCGTCGAGGCGCCACCTTCAACCAGCACGGTCCGATGGCCGCGCGCCGCCAAGGCGGCGATGAGACGGGCCGGCTCGAAAATGTCGGGGTCGTGCTCGGTGCTGATACGCTCGACCGCATTCGGCCATCCTTCCGCATTCTCCGAGAACACGATGCGATCGCAGCCATCCGCCTGTAGCCATTTGGAGTCGCGGGACGATCGACCCGCGCGGTCGATGACGGCCCGCGCCGGACTGCGGCCGGGCACCCGCCGCGTGGTCAATTGGGGATCGTCGGCGAGGACGGTCCCCACCCCGACCACCACCACATCGACGATCGCGCGCAACCGGTGCAGATGGTCCATGCCGGAACAACCGTTGATGTCGCGCGATTTCCCCGTCGGCGTCGCGATGCGCCCATCGAGCGATTGCCCCAGCTGGGCAATGACAAAGGGCGCCCCGCAATGCCGATGGATCGGCTCGTAGAGCGCGGCAAGCGGATCGACCGGTGTTTCGCGACGATTCAAGACGAGCTCCCCTAGGTGGTCATTCGGCAGTCGGCGAATGCGGCGCGTTGGTCAGACGGATCCATCCAGATGCAACATGCGTACTACATACGTGCGAACCCTAGGAATGGTGCAACGAAGCCGCCTCAAATGACGAGTAGCACACGCGCTCCCTCCCCTCTTTCGCGCTGGCCCGGCCGACGTGTTCCGCTACCGTGTGGCAGCCGATCCGACGAACGATTTCAGCGCAGGCGTTCGGCGAGGTAGTCGACGAAGATGCGCACCCGCGCGGGCATGTTGGCGCCGCCCACGAACACGGCATGGATCGTCTCGACATCACCCGGATTGAAGTCTTCCAACAAGGGCACCAGGAGGCCGGCCGCGATATCGTCGACGACGCCGAAATAGCCCACGCGAGTTATGCCGACGCCGTCCACCGCGAGCTGTCCCAGCGTCTCGCCATTATTGGCCTCGATGGTCCCGGTGACGCTCAGCGCATAATCGCGTCCGTCCCGGCGGAACGGCCATACCGGCTCGGCACGGCGGAAATTGAAGTTCAGGCAGTTGTGCCGGAGCAGGTCTTCCGGCAATTGCGGCGTGCCGTGCCGCGCCAGATAGGCGGGCGACGCCACGACGCAGCGCCCGGTCTCGCCGATCCGCCGCGCCGTCAATGCGCTGTCCGCGAGCGGACCGAACCTGATCGCCACATCCGCCTGCCCCGCCGCGACGTCCACCACTGTATCGGTCAGGCTGATATCGACGAGGATATGCGGATAGCGAAGGACGAAGTCGCCCAGCAAAGGCACGATGCAAAGCCGGCCATGCGAAAGGGCCGCGCTCACCCTCAGGCGCCCGCGTGGTGCGCCCTGATCGGCAATGACCCGCTCCGCCTCGTCGAGGTCCGCGAGAATGCGCCGCGCTGCGCCGAGATAGCTCTGCCCTTCCGCCGTCAGGGTGAGCGCGCGCGTGGTGCGGATCAGCAACCGCACGCCCAGACGCGCCTCGACCCGATCGATCGTCCGGCTGACCGCCGACGGCGTCAGGTCCAGCGCGCGACCGGCGGCGGAGAAGCTGCCCGTGCGCGCAATGGCCGAGAAGACCTCGAGCTCTCTGGCGCGATCTGCTCCCTCCATCACCATCTTTGCGCCCGGTTCAAAAATGCTTGGCCTGCGGCAGACCTACTCCTTGAAGAGCGAACCGTCCATCTTTGCGTTGCAATGCGATCACGCTCGTGGAGGCCATCGTGGAATATAGGCAGTTGGGATCGTCTGGTCTGCGGGTTCCCGTTCTCAGTTTTGGCGCTGGAACGTTTGGCGGCACGGGCCCCCTGTTCAGCGCTTGGGGCCAGAGCGACGCCAATGAGGCGCGCCGTCTGGTCGACATCTGCCTGGAAGCGGGCGTCAACCTGTTCGACACCGCCGATGTCTATTCCGACGGCGCCTCGGAACGGGTGCTGGGCGAGGCCATCAAGGGACGGCGCGACGTGGTCCTCATCTCGACCAAGACCGGCTTGCCGACCGGCGACGGTCCGGCCGACTGGGGCGTGTCGCGCAGTCGCCTGATCCGTCAGGTCGAGGCGGCGTTGCGCCGGCTGGGAACCGACTACATCGACCTGCTGCAATTGCACGCCCTCGATGCCTCGACGCCAGCCGAGGAAGTGCTCGCCACGCTGGAAAGCCTCGTGACGGCAGGCAAGGTCCGCTACACCGGCGTCTCCAACTATCCCGGATGGCAGCTGATGAAGTCGCTCGCCGTCGCCGAGCGCGACGGGCGCCCGCGCTACGTCGCTCATCAGGTCTATTACTCGCTGATCGGCCGCGCCTATGAGGCCGACCTGATGCCGCTGGGCGCGGATCAGGGCGTCGGCGCGCTGGTATGGAGTCCGCTCGGCTGGGGCCGGCTGACCGGCAAAATCCGTCGCGGCGCACCGATCCCCGAGGGCAGCCGCCTGCACCAGACCGCCATCTTCGCCCCGCCGGTCGAGGACGAGCATCTCTACCGCGTCGTCGATGCGCTGGACGCCGTTGCCACCGAAACCGGAAAGACGGTCCCGCAGATCGCAATCAACTGGCTGCTGCAACGGCCAACGGTCGCCTCCGTCATCATCGGCGCCCGCAACGAGGAGCAGCTGCGCCAGAACCTCGGCTCGGTCGGCTGGTCTCTGACGCCCGAGCAGATGGCAGCGCTGGATGCCGCCAGCGATGTCCTGCCGCCCTATCCCCACACGCCCTATCGCCAGCAGGAGGGGTTCGCTCGCCTCAACCCCTCACTCGTCTGACGGTCTGGCGGCGGCCGCCACGCCCTGCGCGGCGGACGGGATGCCCGCCCGCTCATGCCGCCTTCGTTCTCGGCAACACGGAGCTGTGGCGCGCGGACATCTGCGCGAGACGCCGCTGCGCCGGAGACTGCGGGGCGGTCGGCGTCCATGTGAGATAGGCCGAATTGTCCGCATCCTCCCAGGCCAGGGCGAAGTTCCCGGCGCTGTAGGAGAAGTTGCCGTCCCCGAACCAGATATTGGCGCAGCCGTTCGGAAACATCATGAAGCGCCACCGGCGCGGCTGCGTCCAGAACGGATCGCCCGCGTCGGGGTGGACGCCGAGTTCGGCGAATTCCAGCAGGTACATGGGCGCGTCCCCCGACGTGCCGACGCCGCTGCCGGCGTCGTTGAACAGGTACCCGTTCCATCCCTCGCCCGGCTTGGAATCGACGTCGGCCACCAGCTTCTCCAGCCGCCAGTAGATCATCGCGGTGCCGGTGATCGTCGTCGTCGCCTGGAACTCCAGAATGCCCGCCTGCGGGCCCGGCCGGACGATGCCGCCAATGGTGACCGCACTGGAGATGATGCCAGCGCCCTCAAGGGCGCCGCCGGGCATCGGGCTGTCGCCGATGGCGGCAATTGAAACCGTGCCCTCCGCCGTCCCATTGTTCAGGCACAGCGTCGCGCCCTGCGCGACATTCACCGGTCCGGCAATGCTACCGGTGACTTCCAGCCTGGCCGCCGAATGAATCTGCACGGTGCCGGAACCCGTCGCCGACGCGCCGGCGGCCACGAGCGTGCCGGCGTTCACGTTCACCTCGCCGGCAAGGCTGCTGCCATTGTCCGCCGACAAGGTGAGACGGCCGGGGCCGAAGGTGCTGAAGCCGCCACCGCCGCTCAAGGTGGCGCTGATCTCCAGGCCATCGGATGCTGCGGCGTAGATGATGGCCCCGGCGGCGCCGAAGGTCAGTGTATCGACGCCGATGCTGCCGGCGTTCATCACGATGCCCGCCACGTCGCCCGCCGCCTGACCGCCGACCAGCAGTTGCGCCCCGCCGCCGGACACCGTACCGCCATTCAGCTCCAGCGCCGCCAGCTGCGGCGCGCTGCCGCTATCGACGCTCTGGTCGTCAACCACCTCATAGACGGTGCTCGCGGTGACGCTGTTGATGCCGAGGTTACTGGAAAGCGTCGGCGACGCCGCCGTGAAGCCGTTAGTGACGTCGTAGGTCAGGAACTTGCCCGAGAGGTCGGTGTCGACGCCGAGGATGGCGGGGGACACAATGCCGTTCGCAACCACCGGCAGGTTGCCGTCCGTGCCTGTGACAAGCACCTTCTGGCTCGCTCCGAGCGCCGCTATCCCGCCGCCGGGAACGAGCGCGAGCGTGCCGTCATTGGTCAGGACGATGTTCGGCAACGCGCCACCGTCGCAACCGCCGATGGTGACGGAATAGTCGTTGGTGCCGTCCATCCGGAACGTGCCGCCGCCGGCATCGACCATGAAGCGTGCGAGATGGCCCGAGGCGATCAGGACGCTGACCGGATCGGATGTGTCCGGTGAGAGCGCCAGCGAACCGCCATTGCGCAACAGCACGGCCCACGAGCCGAACGGCGTGTCGGAGGTCTGCGTGCTCGCCAGCGTGCCGTTGCAGACCTCGTTGCGGCCCATCAGATGGTTGGAATTGGCGAGCAGCAGCGTCCCCTTGCCATATTTCACGAAGCCGCCATGGCCGGCGAGCGGCGCCAGCACCGTCAGGGTCGCCTCGTTGGTGTTGATGCTCTTGGGGCCGGCGATCTGCCAGGTCGCCGGCGCATAGCCAGGGGTCGTGGGAAGCGCGGAGGCCGCAATGGTCCAGCTCGCGGCGAGCCACAGGATGGCGAAATCGTCGCCGCTGCCGAGGATGTCGGTCATGACCTCGCTGTATTGCTGCGGGTCGACGAGGCCCTCCACCGTCCAGCCTGCCGGCACCAGCTGGAGGCCCACGGTCTGCGGGTTGCTCGACGGCTCGTTGGGCACGTTGAGGAACGACATCGGATAGGCGTTGTTGAGCGTGACCGTCCCGCTGGTCAGGTCCACCTTGAGCGGCGCAAGCGTATGGCCGCCGTCATTGCAGAGGGTGCAGCCGCAGCCGGGCTCGTCGTCTGTCGGCTTGTAGAACCAGCCGACCGAGAACACGGTGAGCGATATCCATTGCGGATCCTCGTCATAGTTCGGCGCCAGCTGGGTATCGAGCCACTCAAGATCGGGCACGCCCGTGCCGATATAGGTGTACTGGTCCATGCCGAGACCGCGGGCGGCGAAATAGTCGGCAAGGCCGGTCAGTTGACCGGTTCCCTGAGTGGGCGAGGTGCCGAGCATGCCGGCGATCAGCCGCTCGAACAGAATGCTCTCCCGGTCGTCCGGGCCGGCATAGCTGGCCGGCGCGAGCTGGGTGAAGCCGTTGCTGCCGAGATAATACAGTCCCATCACCACCGAGGTCGGTGCGCAGTAACTCTCGCCGTCGGCCGGGATGGCGCCACCCCAGGGGCCGAAATTGGTCTGAACGATCGACGGCGTGTTGGTGACGGGGTCCTTCCACATGCTCGGCTCCATGGATCCGCGGGAAATCTGTCCCGCTGATCCTATCGGTATTTGCGCTCCCGGTATTGCTTTCGGCTGGCGTCATGTGGGCGAGCGGTCCGGCAGCTCACGCCCCGCTGTCACGCCTGAAATCGGCAGGACCGGATCAACCCGTCCAGCCCGATACGGCCGCCGCCGAACACCATGAGGGCAAGCGCCATCGCCGCCCAGGGCAGGTGGAAATTGGCCCAGCCCTCGGGCACGGTCAGCTGGATGACGGCGGTCATCGCCAGCAGGCCGAGCGCGGCGAAGCGCGTGCCGAGACCGAGCACGAGGAAGATGGGCAGTACGATCTCGCCGATGCCGGCGGCCGTCGCCATGAGGGTCGGAAACGGATAGGCGATCTCGCTGCCGAAGATATGGAGCCGGAACTCCTCCTCGAACAGGAAATGCGCGCCGGCCGAGAGGGTCAGGAAGCCGTCCCATTTGGTCAGGCCCGACTGGAAGAACGGCACCGCCAGCGCAAAACGCAGCGCCAGCAGCGGCAGCGAGGGCGGGACCGACGCCAGCAGGGCGTTTGCGCGCTCGATCAGTGCCAGCAGGCCGTGGCCATTGCGCGCCGCGTGGATGGTGTCGGGGGTCATGGAACATCTCCCTGATGGAGGGCGGCGAACGCGCCCAGCGCGTGCAGGCCGACCAAGGCCGTGCCCACGTCGAAGGCGGGTGCGCAGGCCAGCGCGATCTGCGACGCCTCGCCCAGGGGCGCGCCGCCGAACAGCGCCCGCGCGAAGGCCGCATCCTGCGGCGGCAGGATATTGAGCTCCACCGTCATCACGGGGCGCACCACCAGTACGGCCTCTGCCCGCCACGTTTCGACCGGCACGACCTCATCGCCCTGATGCGCCGCCCAGATCGTCCCTACCGGATGCTCCGAACAGATGAGAGCGGCCGAGGGATGCGGCGGCAGTCGCAGGTGGACCAGGTCGTCCGGGACCCGTGCCGAGAGCGCCGGCAGGTCGAGCAAGGGGGCGTCCGCCGCGTGGTACGCCCGCGTCCAGGCGGCCTCAATCCGCGCGACATCGGCGAGGTAGGCCAGCGCAGCGGCAGGCGCGAATCCGGCGATGAAGTCGGGGAAGCTGTCGCCATAGGCGATGATCAGCGGGGAGGTCGGCTTGTTGTCCTGCGCGAAGGCCCGCGCCATGGCGGTGAAGAACTCCGTGCCGACCAGTTGCTCCGTGACGGGAAAGCGCTGCGCCAGCGCCCGCGTCAGCCCGACGAAGACATTGTTGCGATAGATCGCAAAACGGGAGGCGTCCGCCTCCCCGCGCGCCGTGGTGACGCCGGCCGGCAGCGGCTGCCCGGCATTGAGCAGCGCCTGCGCGAAAGCGTCCTGGCTTGCCGCGAAGTCCATGGTCAGGCCACCCGCGCCGGGCGGTTGCGCCGGGCGGCCTCGGCCGCGATCAGCGCATCGGCCCGCGTCGCCTCGGCAAGCAGCGTCAGGAAGTCCGGCACATCATTGTCCCATTCGATCAACGTGGGCACCGGCCCGGTACGCGCCAGCGTGTGCCGATAGAGTTCCATCACGTCGGTCTTCACCGGCGAGCCATGCGCGTCGATCAACAGGCGATCGCCAGCGCCGTCCACCGTCTCGTCATAGCCCGCGAGGTGGATCTCCCCCACCCGCTCGACAGGGAAGCGGTCGATATAGGCGGTGGCATCCACGCGATGATTGACGCTGGAGACCACGACATTGTTGACGTCGAGCAGCAGGCCGCAGCCGGTGCGCGCGGCAATGGCGTCGAGGAAATCGATCTCGTCGATGCTGCTTTCGCGGAACAGCACATAGGTCGACGGATTCTCCAGCAGCAGGCGCCGCCCGATCGCCTGCTGGGCCTCGTCGACATGGTCGATCACCCGCGCCAGCGTTTCCGGCGTATAGGGCAGCGGAAGCAGGTCGTTGAGGAAGCCGGTATCGTGCGTCGACCAGGCGAGATGCTCGGAAAAGCTCTGCGGCCGGTAGCGCTCCACGAGATCGCGCAGCCGGCGCAGATGCGCCCTGTCGAGCGGACGCGCTGCCCCGATGGAAAGGCCGACGCCGTGCAGCGACAGCGGGTAAAGGCCGGCAACCGCCTCCAGATAGCGATGCGGCGGGCCACCGGCGCCCATATAGTTCTCGGCATGCACCTCGAAGAAGCCGACATCGGGCCGGTGCTCCAGCACATGCTCGTAGTGCTCGGGCTTGAGGCCGAGCCCGGCACGGGGCGGCAAGGCATCGAGCCGATTGGAAGAAGGGGTCATCGTGAAGCTCCCGGAAGGCACGGGACGGGAAAGATGTGAGACGGTCGGTACGCAACGAAGGGGAGGCCGCAAACCGGCCTCCCCTTGTCGGCTCAGCTCTTGATCGGGGTCAGCGAGCCCATGTGCATGCCACCCTTCATGGTCACGCAGGTGCCCTTGGGAACCGCCTTCCAGGCGTTGCCCTGATAGTCCATGGTCGAGGTACCTGCGCACGTCGTGCCGGCACCGGCGGCGCAGTCGTTCTGGCCCTTCAGGGCGACGCCGTAGCATTTCTCGTTGCCCACCATCTTTTCCGGTGCGAGCGGGGCGGCGAAGGCGCTCCCGGCAAGGGCGGTGGCCAGCGAGCCGGCGAGCGCGAGAGCCAGAGTTGAACGGTTCATGGATCGTCTCCTGTGATCTTTGCCGCAGCCGCCATCGGCCGCGCATCGATCCATTCGAGCGAGCGACACCGCGTGTTACGCCGGCCTCCGACACGAAGTCGTGATGAGCCGGCGGGATGGCTTGGACAATATTCCGGGCGCCGCGTAACGAAGGGGTATCCGCCTGCGTAGTTGGGAGAGACACGCTTGAACGGCAGGAGCGAACGCGAACTTGCCGATCTGCTGCGGGCCGCGATCGCCGGCGACGAACGCGCCTATGCGCGGTTTCTCGAAGGCGTCTCGACTCATATTCGTGCCTATCTTCGCCGGAAGATCACGCATGGCGGGGTCGATGCGGAGGATGTCGTGCAGGAGACGCTGCTGGCGATTCATCTGAAGCGCCACACATGGATGCCCGACGCCGCGGTCATGCCCTGGGTCTACGCCATTGCACGCTTCAAGCTGATCGACGCCTTTCGCCGGCGCGGCCGCCGGGTGGAGATCGATGTCGACGACATCGCCGAGAGCTACGCGCAGCCGGAGGCCGAGACGGTGAGCGAGCGCGATATCGGGCGTGCGCTGGAAGGGCTCGCGCCCGGACAGCGTTCCGTCGTGGCGGCGATCTCGGTCGAGGGGCGCTCGGTCGAGGAAACGGCGCGACGGTTCGGCATGAACGAGGCGGCCGTGAGGGTCGCGCTGCACCGGGGTCTGGCCGCGATCGCGCGGCGATTTGGACGGGACTGAGATGAAAACCGACGACCTCATCAGGGCCATGGCCGCGGACACGAACCGCCGTTCGATTCCGCTCGATACGGCATGGCGGATGGCGGGAGTGCTGGCGGTTCTGATCGCCGGCGCTGTATTCCTCGTCACCCTCGGCCCCCGCCCCGATGCGCTCGCCTCGCTGGAGACCGCGCGCTTCGTGTTCAAATTCGTGGTGACGCTAGCGCTGGCGGCAAGCGCCTTCGCCTTGCTGCGTGCGCTGTCGCGTCCCGGCGGCAATGTCCGCTCGCTGACACCCTGGCTGCTCGCGGCCCCGCTCCTGCTGGCAATAGCCGTGAGCCTCGAACTGGTCGCCGTGCCGGCACAGGAATGGACGACGCGGCTGATCGGCACCAATAGCCGGGTCTGCCTGACCTTCATCCCGCTGATCGGCGCCGGCCCTCTGACGGTTTTCCTGTTCGCCTTGCGTCATGGCGCCCCGACCCGTCCCGCCCTGGCGGGAGCGGTGGCAGGGCTGCTGGCCGGCGGACTGGCGGCGGCCTTCTACGCCGCGCATTGCCCGGACGATTCACCGCTCTTCGTCGCGACCTGGTACAGCATCGCCATCCTCGGCCTCGCCGCCATCGGCGCCCTGCTCGCCCCGCGCGTCGCGCGCTGGTAGGCCGCTCCGGGCACCTGCGCGATCAGAGCCGCGCGCGGGTCGTGCGCGGGGTAGCGAGCAGCAGGCTCGTCTCCGAGGCGGTGATGCCCGGAATGAGGCGGATGCGCCGCAGCACGGCATCGAGATCGGTCAGGCTATCGGTGCCGAGCTCAACCACCAGGTCCCATTTGCCGTTGGTGGTGTGGACCGCCGAGATCTGCGGAAACCCGCCCAGAGTGTCGACGATGCGGTCCGCGGCGCGCCCCTCGACCTCGATCAGCATGATGCCGCGCACCGGCATGGCGATGGCGTCGGCGCGCAGGATCACGGTGTAGCCGAGAATGTCGCCAGAGCTTTCCAGCCGCTCCATGCGCCCACGTACCGTGGCCCGCGACAGACCAAGCTCGGCCGCGAGATCGGACACGCTGCGCCGCCCATTGTGGCGCAGCAAGGTGAGCAGCTTGCGGTCCTGATCGTCCATTGTGCCAATCTGTCGATTTTAATCGCCATATTGATAAATCTATCTGCTCGACTTGCCAATTATGGCTGTTCAATCTGCCAGTCACCAACGCTAGCTTCTCGGTATGGACATCGAGGAGACGCGCGTGAAGACCTGCATCTTGCTGGGAGCCCCGGTTCAGGACGGCGCCGGCCGCCTCGGCTGCGACATGGGTCCGAGCGCCTTTCGTGCCGCCGACATCGCCGGCGCGCTGCGCGAACTCGGCTATACGGTGCTCGACCGCGGCAACCTCACCCCCGCCGAAGCCCCCGCGCTCGACCACGCCAATCCGGCGATCAAGCGACTGCCGGAGGTCGTCGGCTGGACGCAGGTTCTGGCCGAAGCGGCTTATGAAGCCAGCGCCGAGGGGCTGCCGATCACGCTGGGCGGCGATCACAGCCTCGCGGCCGGCACGCTGTTCGGCCTCAGCCGCCGCGCCGCCGAGGCGGGACGTCCGCTCTTCGTGCTGTGGCTCGACGCGCATCCGGACTTCCACACGCTCGACACCACGCAGAGCGGCAATCTCCATGGCGTGCCCATGGCCTATGCCACCGGCCGCGCCGGCTTCGAAGGGGTGTTCCCGCCCCTGCCGCATCCGCTCGATCCGCGCCATGTCTGCATGATGGGCATACGCAGCGTCGATCCCGCCGAGCGCACGGCATTGGCGACGAGCGGGGTCACGGTGCACGACATGCGGGCGATCGACGAGCACGGCATCGCCGCGCTGCTCGGTGCCTTCCTGCGGCAGGTGGAGGCCGCCGACGGGCTGCTGCATGTCAGCCTCGACGTCGACTTTCTCGATCCGGACATCGCGCCCGGCGTCGGCACCACCGTGCCCGGCGGCGCGACCTTCCGCGAGGCGCATCTGGTGATGGAAATGCTGCACGACAGCGGGCTGGTCAGCAGCCTCGACCTGGTCGAGCTGAACCCCTTCCTCGACGAGCGCGGCCGTACCGCCCGCCTGATGGTCGATCTGGTCGCCAGCCTGATGGGCCGGCGCGTGCTCGACCGGCCGACCCGGAGCCACTGAGCATGATCGCGACGAAACACAGCGCCGGCGTCCGGCTCAATGTCGTGCCCTTCGTCAGCGTCGACAACATGATGAAGCTGGTGCTTGCCATCGGCATTGAGCGCTTCCTCGTCGAGCTCGCCGGTTTCATCGAGGCCGATTTCCGGCGATGGGAGCATTTCGACAAAACCCCGCGGGTCGCCTCCCATAGCCGCAATGGCGTGATCGAACTGATGCCGACCAGCGATGGGGCGCTCTACGGCTTCAAATATGTCAACGGCCACCCCAGCAACACGCGCGACGGCCGCCAGACCGTCACGGCCTTCGGCGTGCTCGCCGATGTCGCCACCGGCTATCCGCTGCTGCTGACCGAGATGACCATCCTCACCGCCTTACGCACCGCCGCGACCTCGGCGCTGGCCGCGCGCTATCTCGCACCGAAGGGCGCGCACACCATGGCGCTGATCGGCAATGGCGCGCAGGCGGAATTCCAGGCCGTGGCCTTCAAGGCGCTGCTCGGCGTCGACCATGTGAGGCTCTACGACATCGATGGCGCGGCCAGCGAGAAGTGCGCCCGCAACCTCGCCGGTTTCGGCCTCGACATCGAAATCTGCCCATCGAGCCAGCAGGCGGTGAGCGGTGCCTCGATCATCACCACCGTCACCGCCGACAAGCAGTACGCCACCATTCTCACCGACAACATGGTCGGACCGGGCGTGCACATCAACGCGGTGGGCGGCGACTGTCCCGGCAAGACCGAACTACATGCCGACGTGCTGCGCCGCTCGGACATCTTCGTCGAGTACCCGCCGCAGACCCGCATCGAAGGCGAAATCCAGCAACTTCCCGCCGATCATCCCGTCACCGAACTGTGGCAGGTCATCGCCGGCACCCTGCCGGGGCGGCGCGACGACCGGCAGATCACCCTGTTCGATTCCGTCGGCTTCGCCGTCGAGGATTTCTCGGCGCTGCGCTATGTGCGCGAGCGGCTGGCCGGCACCAGCTTCTTCGACGAACTCGACCTGCTCGCCGATCCCGACGAACCGCGCGACCTGTTCGGCATGCTGCTGCGGGCCAAGGCCGCCGCGTGAGCCCCGTCAGTTCGCCGCGGCCCTGGCGGGAAGCAGCCGGTCGTAAAGCGCGGACAGCCGGTCGCGGTAGCGCTCCTCGGAGAACAGCGCCGCCTGCGCCCGTCCACGCATGGAAAGCGCGGAGCGCAGATCGGCATCGGTCGACAATGTCTTGATGGCGTCGGCGATGGCGCGTGGATCATAGGGATCGACCAGCAGCGCCGCGTCCCCGGCCACTTCCGGGATCGAGGCGGTGTTCGCGCTGATCACCGGCGTGCCGAGCGACATCGCCTCCAGTACCGGCAGGCCGAACCCTTCATAGAGCGAGGGGAACACCAGCGCCTTGGCGCCGCGTATCAGGCTCACCAGCAGCGGGAACGGCGCGTAGTCGAAGCGCCGCACACGGTCGCGCACGAAGGTCAGGTTGTCGAGTTGTTCGAGGTAGCGGTTCGAGCCCTCATTGAGGAAGCGCAGTTCCTCGCCCGCCTTCCACGCCGTCTTGCCGAGCAGCACCAGCGGCTCCTCGACCTGCGAGGCGAGATAGCCCTCGATCAGACGGGAGATGTTCTTCTTCGGCTCGATCGCGCCGAAGAACAGGAAATAGCCCTTATAGGTCAGGCCGAAGGCGCCCTCGACCTCCTCGCGCACGAGGTCATCCGGCTTTTCCGCGTACTTCTTCGGTATGGAGACGGCCTGGTAGGTGTTCGTCACCTTGTCCTCGGGATAGCCGAACAGGTCGACGATGTCCCGCTTCGAGGTCTCTGAGACGGTGACGATGTGGTCGGCGCGCTTGAGCACACCCTGGATCATCCGCTTGTAGATCTTCTTGTTGTCCAGCGTGGTGTAGGGCAGGCGCAGCGGCACCAGGTCGTGCAGCGTATAGATGTTGGGCACGCCCGGCAGCCGGATCGGCAGCGGGTAGGTCCAGTGCATCAGGTCCGGCCTCGTCACGCCGCCGACGGTGAGGAAGTGCTTGTAGGCGCGGAAATGCCAGTAGCTGCGGGAGAACAGCTCCGGCGCATTCCAGATGCGGTCGTAATGCGGCATGCGCGACTGGAAGGCGCGGCGGATCACCTTGCCCGACATCGGCACGTCGCGTGCGCGGACGCCCATCGGCGAGGTGCATAGCTGCCCCAGCCGGCGGCTCAGCTCCAGCAGGAAGGACGGCGAGCCGGCGTTCGGATCGAAGAAGGCGATCTCCCGCAGCAGCGGGTCCGCGCTCGGCGCGGCACGGGTGCCGTAGAGGATCTCCGTCCGATAACCCAGCTCGCCGCAGGCAAAGCTCAGATTGCGGGCATAGGTGGCAACGCCCGTGCCGGCCTCCAGCGCGAGGTTGTAGCCGTCGATCATCACGGTTCCACGGCGCGGCGGCCGCGACACCATCGACGATGCCGGCGCGCCCGCGCCGCTCTCGTCACCCCGCAACAGCATGGGCCTCCGCAACCCTGGTCCGCGCCGGCACCGGCGCCCCACCGCCATGCGCATAGGGGATGTCGCGGATGAGCTTGTGGTCGAACACGGTGCCACCCTTCGGCGCGGTGATCGGCGCGACATCGATCGGGAACGCGTCGATCAGCGGATCGATGTCGAACTCGACCGGTTGCCACGCCGTGTCGATCGACCACATCAGATGTTCCCAGTCGGTGCGCTTGTTGCGGCGCTGCACATAGACCGGGATCTTCGGAATGCCGAGGCCGAGATAGAGATCGGTGATGCGCAAGTCGTAGCCGTCATCGGGGTCCATCACGCGGCCGATCAGCCCTTCCGGCGCGCCGCGCGGCGAGAAGTACAGGCAGGGGATGCCGTAGCTCTCGGCGAAGACCATGCCGTGCAGGCTGGTGGAAACCAGCCGCTTGCAGGAGAGGATCTCGTCGAGCTTCTCGCGCATCGATTCCGCGCTGATCGCCGTCAGCGTATTGATGATGCGGACACTGCCCGCGAACTCCGCCGGGATGTGGTAGCGCTCATAAGCCTCGCGCGGCAGGGCGTCGAGCGAACGGCCGTCGAGATCGGAGAGATGGACGATGACGCCGATCTCCCACTTCTTCTCCAGCTTCGGATTGTAGAAGCGCGGCAGCGCCCAGACCGGGTCGCCGAACACCGGCGCACCGACCGCGTTCTCCTCGCCGAGCAGGGCGCGGCTGACGGGACCGCGCGTCGCATGCACCCGGTAGCGCGTCGCCGGATCGGGAAGGAACGGTATACGCTCACCCTCCTGCCCGGTGTTGATGTAGCGGGACGAGCCGGTGCCCCACACCGAGACGTCGCCGCCCTTCAGGTTCTGGGCGATGGTGCCGACCGCCGCCATGCGCACACTGCCGCCGTCATGCGCCTGATGGAAGATCGGTTTGCCGGACAGCAGGGCGACCATGACCGGGCTGAGGGCGTCGCCGAGGTTGAGATAATGCTGGACCCGCGTGGCGGCCGCCCAGGTGAGCGGGACGGCGCCCCTGTCGCGGACGATCTGGCGCAAAGTGGCTTCGGTCACGTCGCTTATCCTTCTGGCTGGGTTCAGGAAACGGCGGCGGGCGCCACGGCCTCGACGCGGTTGTACACATCGTCGAGACGGACGATGTCGTCCTCGCCGAGATAGGAGCCGACCTGAACCTCGATGAGTTCGAGCGGGATGCGGCCGGGATTGGTGAGGCGGTGAACGGCGCCGAGCGGGATGTAGGTCGACTCGTTCTCCTGAACCATGAACACCTTCTCGTTCACCGTGACCTCGGCCGTGCCGTGCACGACGATCCAGTGCTCCGAGCGGTGGTGGTGACGTTGCAGCGACAGGCGCTCGCCGGGATCGACGATGATCTTCTTCACCCGGAAGCGGCCGCCGAGATTGATGGTCTCGTAGCTGCCCCAGGGGCGGTGCATGCGGGGGTGCTCATTGGCCTCGTTGCGCCGCTCCGCCTTGAGCGAGGCGACGAGGTGCTTGACCTCCTCGGAGCGCTCGGACGGCATGATGAGCACCGCATCGCCGGTCGCCACCACCGACAGCCCCTCCACGCCGATCGCCGCCACCAGCGGCCCCTCGGAATGGATGTAGGAATTGGCGGCGTCGATCACCCGCACCGGGCCGCGCTGCACATTGCCGTTCTCGTCCGGCGCGCTGATCTCGCGCATGGCGTTCCAGCTGCCAACATCCGACCAGGGGAAATTGCCCTCGACCACCGCGGCGCGGCTGGTACGCTCCAGCACGGCGTAGTCGATGGACAGGCTGGGCGCGGCATGGAAATCCGCCCCCAGCCGGCAGAATCCGAGATCGCTGGTGGAATTGGCGACCGCGCCGCGCACCGCCTCGACGATCTCGGGCTCGAAGCTCTCCGCCTCCTCCAGCATCACATGCGCAGGGAAGAGGAAATTGCCGGAATTCCAGAGATAGCCGGCCTCGACATAGTCCTGCGCCGTCGTCGCGGTCGGCTTTTCGGCGAACGCCTCCACTTGTGCGGCGGCGCCCCCGTTCAGCACCGCACCGCGGCGGATATAGCCGTAGGAGGTGCGCGGCTCGGTCGGGGTGATGCCGAACGTCACGATATGGCCGAGCCGGGCGGCGGCGAGCGCCTTGCGGCACGCTTCGTGGAACAGGGGGACGTCGCCGATGACGTGGTCGGCGGCGAGGACGAGCAGCGTCGCCTCCTCGCCGTGCAGCTGCTGGGCGAGCAGCGTGGCGGCGAGCAGCGCGGGCGCTGAATCCCGGCGCACCGGTTCGAGCATGACGGTCGGCTCCACGCCGACCTCCCGCGCCTGGCGCTGGGCGAAGAAGCGGAATTCGTCATTGGTGACGATGATCGGCGCGGCGAACAGATCGCCCTGCGCGACGCGCAGTAGCGTGTCCTGATAGAGCGTGCCACCCGACGTCGAGAGCGGCAGGAACTGCTTCGGCAACGAGTCGCGCGAGATCGGCCAGAGGCGGGTGCCGGAGCCGCCCGCGAGAATGACAGGGACGATTTTGGAGTCGGCCATTGGTTGTTCTCCTCACGATCAACGTTGATCCATGGTAATAAAATACGGACCATGCCGGATACTTCGCAGTTGCGAAATGTATACATAGGACAGAATACGTCAATATAAAGTTATGATGTAAGTATTAGTTCAAAATTAATAACATAAAATCAAACTATAAATTATCTATACTTATAGATATGGCAAAAATACGAACCCATCCTCCATACTATACGGAGAGGCCGCACTCCTCGGCCGCCGGGCCGGTGACGGGCTCGGGGCACGTTCTTTGAACGCCGCCGATGTGCACGCCGAAGAACAGGCGCATCACCCCTTCCCGCAGAAACGCGGGCACGCAGCGTCCGAGGCCGATCAGCAGCACCAGCGGCAAGGGAAAGGCGATGCTGCGCGCACCGCGATCCGCCGCGGCGGCAATGGCGGCGGCGGCGCGTGCGGCAGTCCACTGAAAGGGGCGCCAGCCGCTATATTCATGCCCCATTCCGGTGGCGATGAAGCCGGGTATGGCGAGGGTCAGGTGGACACCGCGCGCCGCCAGCACCGGGCGCAACGCCTCGCCGAAGGCGATGAGGGCAGCCTTGGTGGCGCTGTATGTCGGCTGGTCGGGCAGCGGCATGCGGCCGGCGAGCGACGAGACGAGAACGATCCGCCCCGTCCCCCGCGCGCGCATCGAATCGAGCAGCGGCAGCACGGTTGCCACCGCGCCCTCGAAATTGGTGCGGATCTGGGCAAGCACGTCGTGCAGCGGCTCCGCCTCTCCCACGCGGCCGAGACTGGCCTCGACCCCGGCATTTGCAACGACCGTGTCGATCGGCGCGCGGGCATCGACCTCCGCGATGAGGCTGGCGAGGGCGAGACTGTCGCGCACATCGACCATCGCGGTCGCCACATGCGCGCCGCCCGCGCGGCACTCATCGGCCACGGCATCGAGCCGCTCCGCGTTGCGGGCAATCAGCAGCAGCGAGACGCCCGGCCGCGCATAGTGGCGGGCCAGCGCCGCTCCCAGCCCGCTGGAGGCGCCGGTGATGAGGATGTGCCGCGCGGTGATGCCGGTCATGTCGGTTGGGCCGCCATGCGGGCGAGCAGGCTCTCGACGGCCCGCTCGATGGTGGCCGGCGCGAAGAAGCCGCCGGATACCTGCGTGCGCGCCAGCACGAGGCGCCGATAGGCCCGCACGAGCGCCGCATCCGGCGGCGCAGCCTCGCGCCAGAAAGCGTCGAGCGCGCCCTGATGCGCCAGCCCCGGCATGTCATAGGTGGCGCGGCCCAGCACCTTCAGCGGCCGTCCCTGCTGCAGGGCCGGCAGGGCCGTGGTCGAGTTCACCAGCACCACGCCGGCACTCGCCGCCACCAGCGCCTCGATATCGCCGCGCTCGATGAAGACGACGCGCCCGCCGATGCCATGCTCCGCGGCCAGACGCGCCACCATCCCGCGCGTTGCCGGCAGGCTCGTATCGTAGGGATGCCGCTTGACCACGAGGCGCGCGTCGCGCGGTGCCGCCCGTGCGAAGGAGGCCAGCACGTGGCGCACCACCTCCTCCACCGAGCGGAAGCTCGAATGCACCCGCATCTGGTAGTCGCCTTCGAGTTGCAGCGGCAGCAGGAAACAGGGTGCTCCGTCACCGAGCCTGGCCTTGGCGATCCGGTCGCGCCGCGCCGCGCCGGCCATGGTCAACCAGCGTGCGAGCCAGCCGGCATAGTCGCGCGCCGGATGCACCAGCGTGTGGCGCCGATAGCGCGGAAACAGCGGCGCCAGCGCCGTGTGGCCGACGTGCCAGACGACATCCCACAGTGCGCGACGGGCAAAAGGCTCGGCGAGCCGCCCCCTCCCCTCCACCGGCTCGCCAATTTTCGATGCGGCTTCCAGCACGGCCTCCGGCGTGCGCGGCAGGTCGGAATGGTCGTTCACGCCGTGCGCCTCGCAGGTGATCCAGCCGGGCCGCACATAGCCTTCCTCAAGCAGATGCAGCCGCAGGCCGCGCGCGCGGCCCGCCTTCACCGCCGGCGCGTGATAGGGCCGGCAGTCGCCGAACAGCACCAGATCGCTTACCGCTTCCTCGATCATGAGCCGCTCCACATAGGCCGGCCACGCCTCGGGCCTGCCGCGATAGAGGCGCGCGCGGCCGGACCAGAAGACGAGGTCGCCACCGCACAGATGCACTTTCACGATGCGCGCCCCGCGCGCCTTCAGCGCCTGCGCGAGACGTATCCCGAAGGGCGAGGCCGGCCCCTGCAGGAACAGGAAGCAGCGACCGGCGAACGCTTCCGCCGCGACCGTCGCCCCGACGGCAGTGGGACCCTCCATTCGCGGTGCCGGCAATGCCGAACGTGCCGCCGCGAAGCCGGGACCCGGACACCCGGCGGGGTGAGCCGCCGCCCCGGTCAATAGTCGATCCGATCGACGATCTCGGCCGGCAGCGGCCAGTTTGCCTGCTCCGGCGACACCGCCAGCGGCAGCGGGAAGGAACGGATCAAAGGCCGGTCGTCATAGCTCAGCGGCCGCCACTTGCCGTGGACCCAGGACAATACCGCCCCCCAGTCGGTGGGCTGCGAACGGTCGAGGCAGTAGGAAGACAGGGTGGTGCGCCCAACACCCGAATAGAAATCGCGCATGCGATGATCGATCTGGTGCTGCGGGTTGCCGAGATCGAGCATGCGCCCCTCGCCATCGCCATAGGTGGCGAACCACGCGCAGGGGATGCCGTAGGTCTCGGAGATGACGAGACCGTGCAGACTGGTGGAGACGATGGCGCGGCAGGAGACGATCTCCGCCACCTTCGCCTTCATGCCCTCCGGTGTCGGCGCGCAATGGGTATTGATGAGCCGGATGCGGCCCTTGAAATCGTCGGGAATGCCGTAGCGCCGGAGCGTGGGCTTCACGCCCGCCTCCGGCGTGCGGTCCTCCAGCTCGGTGATGTGGAGGATGACGCCGAGGTCGTGCGTCTTCTCCACCTCCTTCATCGGCCAGAAGCGCGGCAGCATCCACACGGGATCGCCGAAGATGTCGGGCACCTCCATGCCGGCGGCACGCAGCGTGCGGGCGCTGTTCGGCCCGCGCAGCGCATGGATGTGAAACTCGGTATCGGCCGGGCGCACATAGCCCCGCACCAGCGGATCGACCGGATTGCGCTCGGCATCAACCCCGGTGCCCCAGAAATGCAGGATGCCGTTGCGCTGGTTGTGGCCGATCGTGCCGACCGCCACCATCCGCTCGATCGGCTGGTCGAATCCGGCGCGCCGCACGGTGACGCCCGCCATGCCCGCCACCACGAGCGCGCTCAGCGTATCGCCGAGATTGGCGTGCGGGCTCTCCCGCGTCGTCGCGGCCCAGGAGAGCGGAATGGAGATCCGCTCGGCATTCATCCGCAACAGCGTGGCGAGACCGGGCGTCATCGCGGTAGGCGGCGCCTTCTCAGGGCTGACGACCTTCGCCATCGTCGACGAGGCCATGCCGGAAACCATGCCGGCACCGCCCGCCGCCTTCGGCTGGGGTTCGGGTTTACGTGCCTCGGGCGGCTTCGCGACGACGGATTCGGCGCTGTCGGTTTCGCGGTCCTGCTGGCGCAGCAGCGCCACGTCATGCTGCAGGACCAGCCCCTTTATGACGGGGTGATCCCAGATGCTCTTGCCGGTGGGCGCCTTGAGTGGCGACGGCGTGAACGGGAACGCCTCGATCAGCCGCTCAGCATCGAATTCGGCCGGCTCCCAGGCACGGTCCACCGCGTCCATCAGCGCCTGCCAGTCGGTGGGCAGGCCGCGATCCTGGAAATAGGCGGGGATATGGCGCCGGCCGAGCCCGAGATAGAGATCGACGATCCGCAGATCCGCCGGCCCGTCCGGGTCCAGCGCCAGCCGGCCGAGCCCGCGCGGCTCGGCGAGCGGGGGGAAATACAGGCAGGGAATGCCATAGGCCTCGGCGATGATCAGACCGTGCATGCTCATCGAAACGATGCGTTCGCAGGCGAGAATCTCGTCGAGCTTGGCCTTCAGGGCCGGCACGCCGAGCGACGTCACCGTGGTGATCAGGTGGACGTCGTCCTTGAGCGCCTCGGGAATGCGGTAGCGCGCGAAGGCCGGCAGGGGCCGCGCCTCATAGGAGCGGTCGGCGAGCTCGGAAAGGTGGAGGATCACGCCGAGCTTCCACTTCTTGCGGATGCGCGGGCGATAGAAGCGCGGCAGCAGCCAGGCCGGGTCGCCATAAAGCCCCGGCCGCGGGCCGCCATTGGCCATCAGCCGCTCGGCCACCGGGCCGCTGGTCGCATGCAGCACGATGGCGCCGTGGCCCGGCGGGGCGAAGGCGACCCGCCGGTCGGCCGGCGCCGAGGGATTCTTCCAGGGCGAGCAGCCCGTCCCCCACACATGCACCTGGCCACCCTCGAAAGTGTGGCCGATCGCGCCGATCGCCGCCATTCGCGTCGACTGGGACTTCGCCGGCACGCGCCGCACCGGCAGGCCGCCGACCATGGCGGTCATGACCGGGCTGAGCGCGTCCTCGAGGTTCAGATAGTCCATCAGAGTGGTCGAGCCAGCCCAACCGAGCCGCACTTCGCCCTCGGTCCGAACGATTGCTTCGAGCGGTGTTTTCATTAGCCCTCACGCGCTTCAAGCACATTCGAAATATCCATGATCACGTATCGGTCCCATGGATCCATCATCGCAATAGAATTGTCCGATTTACTCCCCGTGTCTACTCCGATTGAAATATCCGCCGAAATGGAACCGCACGACACTGAGCGCGTTGTATCGGCCCACCGACGGCAAAACGGCCGCGTTCGCAGGCGTTCGGCGAGCGTCCCCACCAACGGCCCGGTGGCATACCACGGCTGATTGCAACGCACCCAATCCGCTACCGCGACGCAGCAGAATACGTGATCACATTTTCCGATCCTGTCGGGAAGATCGCTGTATCCGATCGGTAAATTGACACCATTACGGTCATCTTCACGTTATCGCCGCATTCTGGTGAGTCTAATTCAGCATGACCATTAGCAATCGCTTCAATGAAACTCGCCGTAGATTCATTCAAAAATGCCTCTATTCGCAATATAGAATGAATTACTAACAAATATGGTTATATAGTACCATTTCTGCCGAAGATTGGTGCAATAATACATAAAACAGCATCTAGACAGGTCGTCATTTTTGATGCTGCAATGCACATGACACGCATCATCTACGGACACTTTGACGGTGTTCGAAGGTTGATTCCTCTCGAAACCGTCGACCAGCGAAACGGGTGGCTCATGAATCTTGAGACCTTCGGGCATCAGGCTGGACGCGATTTCGGACCGGAGGGCCTGGTCTCCCCGGTTCAGAATCTGCGCGAAACGCGGATGGGCAGCGAGGGCGCGAAACCTGAAGAACAACTTCAGAGTGCATGCGACCTAGCTAATTCATGCCAAAATTACTTACGAATTTCGGATAGCGCTGACGTGCTCGGCGGCGTGTTCGTCGAGGACGGGCAGTGCATCGCCTGGGGCTTCCACCGTGGCGACCTGCTGAAGCCGGTCACGCTGCGCCTGGAGGTCGACGGAGCCACCGTTTTCGAGCGCACCACCTCGCCCGAGGCCTACATGCCCGTTCACGTCACCGGATACCGCCTCTCGGCACACCGGCAGATGGTGCTGCGCATCGACGGTGCGAGCGCCGCCGCGGGCGCCTTTGCCGCGCCGTCCTTCTGGACCGACCCGGAAACCCGTGAGGATCTCACCCACTTCATCGTCGGCATCGGGTCCGGCGCCCGCGAGGCACGGCTACGCCATCTGGTGTGGCACGAAATTCCCAACGTGACCCGCCGTCTGGAGAGCTCCGACGAGCCGCCGGCCCGCTGGCGCGCCTCGGTCTATACCCGCTACATGGCCAACCGCCTTGAGCTGAAGGGCAAGCTGTCCGGCGGCCAGTCGGTGGCAAACTGGATCGTCTCGGAGGTATTTGAGGACTGGTACAAGCGCCACGTCTTCTGCCTCACCGACGAGATCCACGCACTCCTGAGCGAGCCCGTGATGAACCGGCGGGTGATGAAGCACGAAATCAGCCTCACTCTGTTCGCCTTCTGGCGCCGGCATTACCCGCATATCGACATCTTCACCGAGGAAGGCCTGCGCCTCGTCCAGTACAAATTCGCCACGGCCCCCTTCATAGCCGATAAGAACAACGTCAAGCTGGTCTCCGAGGGCCTGCGGCGCTCGCTCTCCGCGCCGGCCGACATGTTCCGCAACCGCGATCTGCCGTGGAGCTGGTACTGGCTCTTCCTGCTGGAGGACCAGGGGCTCGGCAACCGGCTGCGCGACGAGAACTTCATCCGCCTCACCAGCTTCAAGGAGGTCGCGCTCGACGTCACCCAGCCCGACCGGCTTTCCTTCACCCCGAATGTCTGGCGAGCCTATTGGGGTGCCGGCGGCACCGCGGACTTTACCCGCTTCGACCTCGCGCTGATCTCGATCCTCGCCGACACGCCCTATCCGGACGTGGCGGTCGTCGAGCGCGGCGCCGAGTTCTGGCGCGAGCGGCTGCATCACGACGTCTATGCCCGCGTCCCCGAGCTCTCCGTCCTGTCGGCGATGGGCCGGGTCGAGGCGGCGCCCGTCGCGCTGCGGGACGAGGTGCCGCGCCGCGATCTCGTCATCATCGGCCATGCCAATGAGAGCGGCCTCGGGCGCAACCTCAACATGTTCGTCGAGGCGCTGTCGTCCTTCTCGCCGCTGGTGTTCAACGCCGATGACGGCGCCTGCGTCAATCCCGACGCCGGCTATAATCCGACGGTCGGCGTACGCGCCCGCGTCGTCCTGCTGTGCGTCAATGCCGACCGCGCGCCGGAGATGATCGCCCGTTTCGCCGGCATCTGCGAGGACGCGCACATCATCGGCTTCTACCTCTGGGAGAGCGACCGTCCGCCGGCGAACCACACGCTGGGCGCACTCGCCGTCGACGAGATCTGGACGCCGAGCAACTACGTTGCCGAGGCCTATCGCAAGATCACGCCGGTGCCGGTCACGGTGGTCGACAAGGGGCTGCACGCCCCCCTCGCCCACGTCTCCTTCCTCGACCGCTTCCGGCGCGAGCCGTCCGAATTCATCTTCCTCACGGCGGCGGAGTTCGGCTCCTCCATCGTGCGCAAGAACCCGCTCGACGTGGTGAAGGCCTTCCAGCGGGCGTTCGAGGACAGCGACCTCAACGTGCGGCTGCTGATCAAGATCCGCGAGGTCAATCCCGGCCACTGGAGCAACATCGATTCCTACTGGGAGGAAATCGAGGAGCGGATCGCCGGCGATGACCGCATCGCGCTGGTCGAGGGCAATCTGACCGCCGAGGAATACTGGACGCTGATGTGGAGTGTCGATGCGATGGTGTCGCTGCATCGCTCCGAAGGCTTCGGCTACTTCATCGCCGACGCCATGTTCGCGGGCAAGGCGGTGGTGGTCTCCGACTATTCCGGCTCGCAGGATTTCTGCGACGCCGACAATGCCTTCCTCGTGCCGGTGCAGCAGACGCCGGCACCGCCGGAATATCTCGCGAGCCGGGGCTATATCGGCCAGTGGGGCATTCCCGATACCGAGGCCGCCGCCCGCGCCATGCACCAGGCGGCGGCAGATGCCGATCTGCGTGCCGCCCGGGCCGGGGCCGGCCAGGCACGCGTCACCAGCAAATACGACTTTGCGCAATGGACCGAGGCGGTTTCCGCACGAATCCAGCAGCGGATCGATCAGTCCCGTCGGAAGACGGAAGCAGCACCGGAAGGGCTGGCCCTGTCGGGGATGGCGGCGTCCGCATCCGGGGATTAGGCGCCATCGGCGTCCCCACCCGGAAAATTGCTGCGCCGTAGAGGCCCGGCCTGTCACGGCCGGGCACCGAGACCCGGTGAATTTCAGATGAGGTGCCGATTGGATAGCATCGTTCACGGCGCGGATGCCGCTCCCTCTTCCATTTTCCGTCGGCCGCAGCATGCGGCGGCGATAATGGGCTGTGCCTGCCGCCTGCCGGGTGCCGCGGACGAAGCCGCCTTCTGGTCCCTGCTGGCGCGCGGCGAATGCGCAGTGAGTGAGATTCCCGCCGATCGCTGGTCGCGGGAGCGCTTCCTGCATCCGGGCCGCGGCGTGCCGGGACGCACCTACACCTTCGCCGCCGGCGTGCTGGACGACATCTTCAGCTTCGACCCCGCCGCCTTCGGGCTTTCCCCGCGCGAGGCGGAGCAGATCGACCCGCAGCAGCGGCTGCTGCTCGAACTGGTGCGCGAGGCGTTCGAGGACGCCAACATCCCGCTGTCGACGCTGAGCGGCCGCGATGTCGGGGTCTTCGTCGGCGCCTCCTCGCTCGACCATTCGCTGCACTTCGTCGCCGATATCGCCGCTGCCGACGCGCATTTCGTGACCGGCAACGCGCTGTCGATCATCGCCAACCGCATCTCGCACGTGTTCGGCTTCACCGGGCCGAGCCTGACCATCGACACCGCCTGCTCCTCCTCGCTCGTCGCCCTCGATCGGGCGGTGAAGGCGATCGAGAGCGGGGAGATCGACACCGCCGTGGTCGCGGGGGTGAACATATTGGCGAGCCCGTTCAACTTCGTCGGCTTTGCTCGCGCCGGCATGCTCTCGCCGACCGGGCGTTGCCGGCCGTTCTCCGGCGAGGCGGACGGCTATGTCCGCGCCGAGGGCGGCGTGGTGACGATCCTCAGCCGCCTGGGCGGCACGAACGGGACGCCGCGCGCCGTGGTGATGGCGAGCGGCACCAATTCCGACGGACGCACCCTCGGCATCGCCATGCCGGAGAGCCGGGCGCAGCAGCGGCTGCTCGAGGAACTCTATGAGCGGCGCGGCATCGATCCGGAACGCCTCGCCTTCGTCGAGGCGCATGGCACCGGCACGCTGGTCGGCGATCCGGCAGAGGCGCGCGCCATCGGCCTCGCCTTGGGAAGCCGGCGCACCTCGCCTCTGCCCATCGGCTCGGTGAAATCGAATATCGGCCATCTCGAACCCGCCTCGGGCCTTGCCGGGCTGCTCAAGGCGCTCAACGCGCTGGAGCGGCGCGAACTGCCGGCCTCGCTGCATCTCGACACGCTGAACCAGCACATCGACTTCGCCGGGCTGAACCTTGCCCCCGCCACCGCGCCGATGCCGCTCGACGCCTCGGCTCGTGTCGCCGGCATTTCCTCCTTCGGCTTCGGCGGAACCAACGCCCATGCGGTGATCCGCCTGCCCGACGCGCATGAGGTGCCAGCCACCGACATGCGTGCCGCCGCGACGGTTCTCATGCTCTCGGCACAGGATCCGCAGGCACTCTCGGCCCTCGCCGAAGCCTATGCCGACCGGCTGGAAAACGAGCCGGCGCCCGGGCGCCTCGCCCACGCCGCCGCTCATGGCCGTGCAAGATTGCCCCATCGCCTGGCGGTTTCTGTGAACGACCCCGCAGCGCCAGCGAAGCTGCGCCGCATGGCGCGCGGTACCGCTGAAGGCGCACTGCTCCGGGGCGCCCCAAGGGGTTCCGACTCCGCGGTCGCCTTCGTCTTCACCGGCAATGGAGGGCAATATGCCGGCATGGGCGCAGCGGCCTGGCAGTCGAGCCCGGCCTTTCGCCGTGGCATCGAGGAGATCGATGCGGTCTTCGAACCGCTCGCCGGCTGGTCGCTGGCGGCGGCGTTCCGGCAACCGCAGAGCGAAGCTACGCTCGCCAACACCGAGATCGCCCAGCCGCTCATCTTCGCGCTCGAAGTGGCGCTCGCCCGCGCGCTGATGGCCGGCGGCCTCGTGCCGGCCGCTGTCGTCGGCCATAGCGTCGGAGAGATCGCCGCCGCCCATATCTGCGGCGCGTTGGACCTGACCGACGCGACCCGGCTCATCTATTGGCGCAGCAAGCTGCAGGGCCGCACGCACGGTTCCGGCGCGATGGCCTTCCTGATGGCCAGCCCGGAAGACGCCAACGCATTCATCGCCGCGGCCGCCCAGCCCGAAGTGGTCATCGGCGCCATCAACGCGCCGAAGGGCGTCACGCTGTCGGGACCGGGGCCCGCCATCGATGCGGTGCTACGCCGGGCCCGCAGACAGGGCGTGGTCGGCAAGCGCCTCGGCATCGATTACGCCTTTCATTCGCCGGCCATGGGGCCTCTGCACGAGCCGATCCTCGAAACGCTGGCCATGCTGGCGCCGCGTGCGCCGACGATCCCGTTCATCTCGGCCGTCACCGGGGAACCCATCGAGGACGCCTCGCTCGACGCCTATTACTGGTGGGACAATATCCGCCAGCCCGTGCAGTTCGACGCGGCGATGCGTTCGGTGGCGCGCGACGCTTCCATCGGCATCTTTCTGGAAATAGGCCCGCAGGCCGTGCTCACCGGCTTTCTCCGGGAGATCCTCGCCGATGAGGGGCGGACGGCGACCGTGCTCGCCTCGTTGCAGGAGAAGGATACGGCCGAGGACGACCCCATCCAGCGCAGCCTGCTCGCCGCCCTGGTTAACGGCGCGGGGGTCGACGAGGAGAAGCTGTTCGGCCACGCGCTCCCGCCCGGCCGCATCGATCTGCCCAAGACCCCCTGGACCCGCCAGCCGATCCACCCGCCGCGCACCTCGGAGGCGATCGACCTGATCGGCACCGGCGCCGGCGAGCACCCGCTACTCGGCACACGGCTGCTGGACGGCGGCCGCGAATGGCGCGGTATGCTCGACATCGACACCCGTCCCTTCCTCGCCGACCACAAGGTGGGTGGCCATGTCGTGCTGCCCGCCACCGCCCTCGCCGAGATGGCACTGGCGGCCGGACGCGACGCGCTTGGCACCAACCGCCTTCGGCTTGAGGATTTCGCCATTCTGGCGGCGCTTCGCCTCTCGCCGGGCGAGAGCATCGAGACGCGAGTGGCGATCGACGCCAGCGGCGGCGTTTCCGTGTCCTCCCGCGCCCGCGGCTCGCAGGAGTGGAACCTGCACGCCCGCGGCCGGGTGCTGGTAGACAGCAACCCGGCGACCCCGCCGGCCGCCCCGCCGCCCGCCGCCGACGGCGAGAGCGTGCTCGACGCCGAGGCGCTCTATGCCGCCGCCGCCCGGCTCGGCCTCGATTACGGGCCCGCCTTCCGCCTGGTCCGTTCGGCCCGGCGCGCCGGCGCGGAAATCCATCTCGACCTCGTCGCGCCCACGGCCCCGCAGGTGGACTATGTCATGGTGCCGGCACTGGCGGACGCCGCCCTGCACGGCCTCGTTCTCGCCGCCGAGGGCCTGCCGTCACAAGCCGGCACGGCCTTTCTGCCGGTCCGCTTCGCCGCGCTCATCATACGGGGCTCGACGCTGCCGGTGCGGGCGACCCTGACCGTCCGCCGGGCCAGCCCGCGTTCGCTGGAGCTCGACGTCGCCCTGTTCGACGCCGCCGAGGCGGAGATCGCGCGCATCGAAGGCGCGGAGCTTCGCGCCGTGGCATTCGCGGCCAGCGACGAGCTCGACCACGATTTCCGCCAGAGCTACGTCCGGCTCGGGCCGGCGCAGACGCAGGCGGGAGCGCGCATCGAAGCCTTCCTCAGTGCGTCCGGCGACGTGCCGACCACCGACGACGCGCTGATGCTCGATGCGCTGGCCTACGCGATCGCCCATCGCGCCGTGGCCGAGATTGCCGGCGAGGCGCTGCTGCCGACCGAACCTCTGGATATCGACGCGCTGGTCGAACAGGGACGGCTCGCCTTGGGGCGGCGCGCGGCCTTCGTGACGCTGCTCGACCTATTGGCCGAGGGCGGGCTTGCCCGTCACACGCTGGGCGAAGGTTGGCGCGTCCTGCCGCAGAGTGACCTGCCCTCACCCGAGCCGCTGCTGCATGAGATCGCGAATCTTGCGCCGGACCGCGCCGCCGAGCTCGCCATCGGCGCGCGCCTTGCCGTCGACCTCGCGGACCATCTGCGCGGCACGCTGACCATCACCCACGCCACCGGCCTCATGGACCAGTGGGAGAGCGCCTCGCCGGCCGCCCGCGGTCTCGCCGAGCACGCCGCCGCGCTGGTGGCGGAAGCGGCGCGTGAGCTCGACGCTCCACTGGCCGTGATCGTGGTGGAGCGGCATGGCGCGCTGCTCGACGCGCTCCGTTCCCTCGTCGAGGCCGGCCTCATCGTCCTCACCGTCCTGCCGTCCGACCCCACAGCCCGCCCAGCTCTTACCGACCGCATCCACCCCTCGGCGGCGAACACCCTCGGCGATGAGGAAAACCTGCCGGCGGCCGACCTCATCCTGCATTTCGACCCGCGCCTGCCGCTGGATCCCGCCAGCGAGGCGACCCGGCGGCTCGGTGCCGCGCTGCGGCGGGGTGGCGCGCTCGTCTCCCTTGGCTTCGCGACGTCCGGCTTTGCCCGGCTGCTGACGATCGATGCGCCCGGCGCCGTGCACGGCACGCAGCGACTGCGCGGGGCGCGTGCGTCGACCGACGTCGCGCTTATCGCCCCGCCGGCGGCCGAGGCGCCGGACGATCAGGTGGTCATGGCGGCTCTCATCGCCCTGCTGAAGGAGGATGCGCGTTCATGCCTGATCTCGGAAGCCAGCTACATATTCGACCCCGATCCGTCATCCCCGGTGGTCGCGTCGACAGGCGGCGTGCTCGTCTGGCGGCTCGCGGGCGGCCAGGGCGACGCCGCACCCGCCGCCTCCCTCGCCAACGTGCTGGACGAGGCGCGCACGCTGCTGGAGGCGCTGCGCGCCGGCACCAGGGCGCCGGCCCTGCGCCTGCTCATAGACGGCGATCCGCTCGGCGAGGCGCCGGCCGCCGCGGCGCTGTGGACCTTCGGCCGCACGGCCATGAACGAATATCCCGATCTCGACGTAAGACTGATCGCGCTCGACCGACCCGTCATCGACGAGGCGACGACGCGCGAGCTTGCCCGCGCCGTCGCCGGGCTGCCCGGCGAACGGGAACTTGTGCTTGACGGCAATGGCCTGAAGGCGGTCCGCCTCGCGCCGGCGAAACCAGTGCGAGCCTCAGACGAAGAGACCGCCGCGCGCCTCGCTATGAGCCTGCCCGGCTCGCTCGACCGCCTCGTCTGGCAGGCCCGGGCCCGCCGCGCTCCCGGCCCTGGCGAGGTCGAAATCGCCATAGCGTCGACGGCACTCAACTTTCGCGACGTCATGTTCGCGCAGGGGCTGATCGGCGACGACATGCTGGCGCACGGCTTTGCCGGCCCGACCCTCGGCTTCGAATGCGCCGGCACCCTCGCGCGGATCGGCGACGACGTCGCCGAACTCCGGGCGGGCGACGCCGTCATCGCCTTCGCGCCCGGCGCCTTCGCTACCCACGTGACCCTGCCCGCCACAGCCGTCCTCCGGGCGCCCGCCGGCATCACCCCCGACGCGGCGGCGACCCTGCCGGTCGCCTTCCTGACCGCCTGGTACGGACTAGTGCACTGCGCCCGGCTGGAGGCCGGCGAGACCGTGCTGATCCACGGCGCTGCTGGCGGCGTGGGAATGGCCGCCATGCAGATCGCCCGCATGCGCGGCGCGCGCATCGTCGCCACCGCCGGCTCGCCGGAGAAGCGCGCGCTCGTCCGCCTGCTTGGTGCCGACACGGTGTACGATTCGCGCTCCACCCAGTTCGCGGAAACGCTGCGCGCGCAGGGCGGCTGCGACGTGGTGCTCAACTCGCTCGCGGGACGGGCGATGGAATTGTCGCTGCGCGCCCTGAAGCCGTTTGGCCGCTTCATCGAACTCGGCAAGCGCGACTTCGTCGCCAATACCAGCATTGGGCTGCGCCCCTTCGCGTGGAACCTCACCTATTTTGGCGTCGATGCCGACCAGTTCATCGCGGCCCGGCCGGCGTTGGTCGCGGAGATGCTCACGGAACTGAAGCGTCTGTTCGAGGCCGGCACGCTCCGGCCCCTGCCCCACCGCGTCTTCGCCGCCCATGAGGCACGCGCCGCGTTCCGGCTGATGCAGGGCTCGGGTCATGTCGGCAAGATCCTCATCCGGCCTCCCACCCACATGGCCGCCACCCCGGAGGTCAAGCCGGCCTTTGCAGCGTCCCCGGACGGTGTGCACCTCGTCGTCGGCGGCTCCGGCGGTTTCGGCCGCGAGACGGCGCGCTGGCTGGCCGAGCGTGGGGCGAAGCACATCGTCGTCGCCTCGCGCCGCGGGACGATCGATCCGCCGCTGGCGGTGGACGGCGCGGAGATCGTCGCCGAGCGCCTCGACGTCCGCGACCCGCGGGCCTGCGCCGAACTCATCGAGCGCCTTGCCGCCCGCCATGGACGCATCGCCGGCCTCGTTCACACCGCCATGGTACTCGACGACGCGCTGATCCGCGATCTCGATCGCGACCGCTTCGAGCAGGTGCTGGCACCGAAGGTCGACGGCGCCCGCAACCTCGACGCGGCGACGGCCGGGCTGGACCTCGACTATTTCGTGCTGTTCTCCTCCGCCACCACGCTGGTCGGCAACCCCGGACAGGCGGCCTATGTCGCGGCCAACGCCTATCTCGAAGGCCTTGCCCGCCGCCGGCACGCTGAGGGGCGACCGACGCTCGCCATCGCCTGGGGCGCGATTTCCGACGCCGGCGTGCTGGCGCGCGATGCCGCGACCTCGGAGAAGCTGAGCCGTCGCCTCGGCCTCGGCATGCTCACGGCGGCGGCGGCACTGGAGCATCTAGGCGCCTGTCTGGCGGATGCCGGCACGCCGCCGGTCGTCGTCCACGCGCCGATCGACTGGCGGGCGGGGCGCGAACTCGCGGTCATGGGCGGGGCGAGCTTCGCCGCGCTGCGCCCCACCTTCGACGACACAGCAGACGCCGGCAGCGACGACGACCTCATCGCCCTCATCCGCGAGCAAAGCGACAGCGAGGCCCGGGCGACCGTGCTGCGCCTGCTCGCCGCCGAGCTCGGCCGCATATTGCGCCTGCCGCCGGACAGCATCGATCCGGCGCGCCCGCTCGGCGACATCGGCATGGATTCGCTGATGGGGCTGGAACTCGACATGGAGATGCAGCGCCGCCACAAGGTCGCGCTGCCCATGCTGGGATTGGGCGCCGGCGCGACGCTGCAGGATGTCGCCGACAAGGTGCTGCGCAAGTTGCGGCCCACCACGGAAGCCGCGGGCGACGCCCCTCCCGCCTCCCCGATCCACATCCCCGAGGAGAGCGCCCGGCTGATCGACCGTCATTTGCGGGTCGAGCCGACGGTGGCCGCGATGGAGACGCTGCAGGCCAAGGCGACGACGGACGGACGGCGCGATGGGAGCCTGCTGCGATGACGATGCACAACAACACTGCCCAGCTCGACGCGGCCGCACGGGCCGCGCTGCTTGCCCGGATGCGCGAGCGGCCGACGGACATCGACGCATCTCCGCGCAGGAGCTACGACACCTCCTTCGAGACGCTGCCCGGCTATGACGAACTGCTGCTGGTCCGCGCGACCGGCGACGCGCTCGGCATTGCCAATCCATTCTTCCGCCCGCACGAGGGCCGCGCCGGCGCGCTGACCCGGATCGACGGGCGGGAAGTGATCAATTTCGCCTCCTATGACTATCTCGGCCTGAACAGCCACCCGCAGGTCCAGCGGGCAGCACAGGAGGCGATCGAACTCTACGGCACCAGCGTTTCGGCGAGCCGGCTGGTGGCCGGCGAGCGCCCGCTCCATCGCGCGCTGGAGGCGCGCCTCGCCAGCCTGCACCGGGCCGAGGACGCCATCGTCTTCGTCTCGGGACATGCGGCCAACGTCACCACCCTCGGCACCATCCTCGGTGCCGAGGATGCGGTGTTCCACGATGCGCTGATCCACAACAGCATCATCGTCGGCGCCGAGCTCGCCCGCGCCGCGCGGCGGAGCTTCCCGCACAACGATCTCGACGCGCTGGAGCGTATGCTGACCACGGAACGGCAGCGCTATCGCCGCGCGCTCATCGTCGTCGAGGGGCTGTACTCGATGGACGGCGACGTGCCCGACCTCGCCCGTCTGGTGGAACTCAAGCAGCGTTTCGGCGGCTGGCTAATGGTCGACGAGGCGCATGGCATCGGCGTGCTCGGCGCCGGCGGACGCGGCGTCGCCGAGCACGCTGGCCTCGATCCGGCCTGCGTCGACATCTGGATGGGGACGCTGTCCAAGTCGCTCGCCTCCTGCGGCGGCTACATCGCCGGTCAGCAAGCCCTGATCGACTACCTCAAGGTCTCCGCGCCGGGCTTCGTCTACAGCGTCGGCCTGCCGCCAGCGGCGGCCGGTGCCGCGCTCGCCGCGCTCGACGCCATGGAGCGCGAGGGCGAACGCGTCGCCGCGCTGCAGGCCAATGCCCGGCATTTTCTGGAGGCCGCGCAAGCCGCCGGCCTCGCCACCGGCACCGCCGAGGGGCACGCCATCGTGCCGATCATGGTCGGCGACTCGCTCATGGCGGTGCTGCTGTCGGAAAGGCTGCTGGCGCGCGGCGTCAACGTGCTGCCGATCATCCATCCGGCGGTGCCGCACCGCTCGGCCCGGCTGCGCTTCTTTCTCACGGCCGCACATACCGCCGAACAGCTCGACGAGACCGTTCGCCTGCTGGTCGAGGAGATCGACGAGAGTTCCCGTTCCCTCGCCGCGCTCGGTTTCGGCGGCGAGGAAGACGGCGAGGAGGCCGGCGCAACGCCAGCCTCCGAGTGGAGGAAGTGACATGAAGGTCGTGCTCGACATTACCCGGCTGCTGCGGCGCTCATCGCAGTCGACGCCCACGGGCATCGATCGCGTCGAGCTCGCCTATGCCCGCCACCTGCTCGGCAGCCGCCATTATCAGGACAGCGCCGCCTTCGTCGCGCGGGTACGCGCCTCGACCTGGTATCTCGACGCCGAAACCGTCGCCGCCTTCGTCCAAACGCTGGCGCAGCGCTGGAAGCAATCCGAGGGGCGGGTCACACGGCGGGAACTGGGGGAGGTCGAGCGCTTCCTCGATCTGGCGCCCGGCACGCTGGCCGATCTGGAACCGGACGTGCCACGCTCGGCGCTGCCGGATGTACTGCCCCCGCTCAAGCGCCTGTTCTCGCCCGTCAACCTGCTGCCGCGACTGCTGCGGCGACGCAATTCGCATGGCGCGGTCTATCTCAACGTCTCGCATGAGGGGCTCAATTCCATCGCCGGCGTGCGTTCCATGGTGCGCGGCCACGGGCTCAAGCCGATGTACCTCGTGCACGACCTCATCCCTCTCACCCACCCGGAATATGTCCGGCCGGGCGACGCGGAGAAGCACGAGACGCGCATGCGCACCGTGCTGGCCTCGGCCGAGGCGATCATCTGCAATTCGCAGCACACGCTGAACCAGCTCACCGCCTTCGCCGCGCGCGCCGACATGGCGGTGCCGCCCAGCGTGGTCGGCCCGCTCGGCGTGGAGGACGAGTTCGGCACGCAGGAGCCGGCGATGCCGGAGGTGCACCCGTTCTTCCTCACCGTCGGCACCATCGAGCCGCGCAAGAACCACCTCGTGCTGCTGCATGCCTGGCGGGTGCTGGTGGAGAAGCTCGGTCCCAAGGCACCCAAGCTGATCATCGTCGGCCGCCGCGGCTGGGAGAACGAGAACGTCATCGACATCATCGAGCGCTGCCGCAAGCTCGGCGATCATGTGCTGGAGTGCAACCGCCTGCCGGACGCGCATCTGCGCCGCCTGATGAAGCAGGCGCGCGGCGTGCTGTTCCCCTCCTTCGCCGAGGGGTACGGCCTGCCGCTGTTCGAGGCGATGGCGCTGCGCGTGCCGGTGATCTGCTCCGACCTGCAGGCCTTTCGCGACATAGCCGGCTCGGCGCCCTGCTATCTCGATCCGATCGACGGGCTCGGCTGGGCACGGGCCATCGAGGACTATGCCCGCCCCGGCTCCGAAGCGCGCGCGACCCAGCTCCGGCAGCTGGGGGAAATCCGCATGCCGCGCTGGTCCGATCACTTCTCCATTGTCGATCGGATCATCGATGTCGTCGCCAACTCGCCGGGCATTCCCGCCCCCTCGTCATCGTGGCGGCCGGCGGTGAGTTTCGAACGCAGCAAGGCATTGATTTCAGCCGGCGAGCGCGTCGACGCGGGGCGTTCGCTCGCCTTTGCCGCCGCCCATCCGCATTCGAGCACGAGGTAGTCCGTGGCCCGGTCGTCCGCCAATCCCTCATGCCCGGGAAGGATCGGAGCATGATCGCCATAGAACACCAGCAGCGCGCGGTCGGTGAGCGCGTCGAGCGCCGCCGTCACCTTGCCGAGCATGGCGTCGGCATTGGCGACATGGCGGGCATATTGCTCGACCGGGTCGTCGATGCCGGGCAGCCGGCCGGCTCCGTAGGGGTCGTGCGCCTCCATGGTGACCGCCATCAGGAACAGCGCCTCGCCGGCCGCGCCGGCGGTCTCGATCTCCTGCACGATGCGGCTGCCGACGGCGGCGTCACCGACATAGGGGCCGACGCGGTCGGTCGGAGCGAAGGCGCGCTCGTCGAGGAAGCGGGCAAAGCCGAGACGGGGAATGGCCCTGTCGCGCCGGAAGAAGCGCGCGTCGTGCGGATGCAGGAACAGCGTGTGCCAGCCGGCCCCGCCCAGCCAATGCGCCAGCGAGGCCCCCTCAAACTTCTCCGGCCGCAGATAGGGGTCGAACCGGTCCATGCGCTGATGCGCGAAGGCAATGCCGGTCAGCATTTCCGCCTCGGAGCGGTGCGTGTAGGCGCCGAAGCAGGAGACGTTGAGCCGTCCATGCGCCAGTGCCCGCCGGCGCAGGCGATCGATGTTCGGCAGGTCGAGCGCGATGCCGTTGCGCCTGAGATCAGCGAAGGATTCCGACTGCAGGATGATGACGGCCCGATAGCGGCCCTCCTTCACCAGTCGGGCCGGCGTCTCGCTCACCTCACGCGACCCGTCCCGGCGCCAGAGGGCGAAGCCCGCGAGCAGCGAGACCGCGAGCCCCTGCGCGCCGACGAAACGGGTGGCCGACAGGTCGATCAGCTGGTGCGCGAGCACGGGCAGCAGGGTGGCGATCCGGCCCGCCAGCACGGAGAATCCAGCAGCGATGACGAGAGCCACCGCAAACACACCGGCTTGCGTCGCGGCATCCAGCCTGCGCGGCTCGACGACGCTCCAGCCGAGGATCGCGCCGGCAATGGCCAGAACGACGAGGCCGAGGGCGAGCGTGGTGCCACGGCCGACATAGAACAGCGCCGGGTGGCGGAGCAGCGTCGCCAGGAAGCCGAGGTCGCTGAACACCAGCGGCTCGCGCAGATAGGCATATTTGACGCGCGAGATGACCACGAAAACGCCGAAGGTCACCACCGACGCCACCATGGCGAAGAGGGGTCGCGCCGACACGCCGAGCCACGCCAGCCAGAGCCAGCCGGCAATCGCCGCTCCCATCAGGCGCGCCTCGCCCGGCACCGGCTCCGCAACATCGCGGACCGGCACTGCCAGACGGTCAAGCCGGCTCGCCCCGGCCACGGCGACGGCCAGGGCAACAAACATCGACATGACCGCCAGGATTGCTTCATCCATGTATTTCCGACCCTTCGCGCATCAACATCTGCAAAATTAGAGCGATATCCCGGATTATTTCAAGTAAAAATAAATATATACGCCTTAATATTATCGACATATATTCCGATCGATAATTTAATGGAGAGAGCTAGATATATTTGTACTTACACATCTCCATATACTCACGAGATGAAAGGAGCAGCGTCGCATGAATAAGCTGCATCCGATCCTTGGCATGTCGATACACAAGGCCGAGCCGATGGGGGAAGCGCCGGAAAAGGTGAAGGCCGCCCCGTCTGCCCGGGCCAAGCCGCTGCGGCCGGTGCCGCGCGAGATTCCGGACGTGGATGACGTCCGCATCCCGGTGGCGCGCGCGAAACCGTCGCGGCCGGTCGCCAAGCGCGACGGCTTCCCGCTGCCCGATCCCGACGCAGCCGATCTCGCCGCTGCGCTACCGCGCAAGGCGAAGAAGCGCCGTCCGGTCGGGCTGTGGGCCTCGTTCCTGCTCATGGTGGCGCTGCCGACGCTGGCCGCCGGGCTCTATTACGGGCTGATGGTCTCCAACCAGTACGTGTCGGAGTTCCGTTTCGCGGTGCGCAGCCAGGACTTCGCGCCGGCCGGCACCAGCGCGGCCAGCACCGCGCTCGGCGCGGCGGCGCGGGCGGGTATCTACACCGACAATTTCCTCGTCATCGATTACCTCTCCAGCCGGCAGGCGGTGGAGGATCTGCTCAAGACGGTGGACCTGCGCGCAATGTACGCGCGCGCCGGCGTCGACCGCCTTTCGCGGCTGCGCGGCGAGGAGACGATGGAGAACCTCGTCACCTACTGGCAGTCGATGATCGACGCCTCCTTCGACATGGCCACCGGCCTCGCCCTGGTGCGGGTGCGCGCCTTCACGCCGGAGGATGCCCATGAGATCGCCGCGACGCTGGTCAGCCAGAGCGAGAGGCTGATCAACGACATCTCCGCCCGCGCCCGCCGCGACGCGGTGAAGTTCGCCGAGGCCGATGTCTCCCGCGCCGAGGATCGGCTGCGCGGTGCACGCGCAGGGCTACGGCAGTTCCGCGATGTCGAGCAGACGCCGGACGCCACACGCACCGCCGGCGGCACGCTCGACCTCGCCATGAAGCTGCGCGGGGAGCTTGCCGGGCTGCAGTCGCAGCTTGCCTCGCTGCGCAGCTACATGGACCCCAACGCACCCACGGTGAAGGTACTGGAAAGCCGCATCGCCGCGACCACCAAGCAGATCGCCAGCATCGAGCGCGAGATCGGCAAGGGCAACCGCGACGCCGGTGCGACCGGCCCCGCCGCCGGCGCGGCAACGGCGGGCGCGCAGCCCGTGCTGTCGGACATGCTGTCGACTTACGAGGACGTCGATCTCAGCCGGCAATTCGCCGAGAAATATTACGAGACCACGCTGTCCGCGCTGGAACTCGCCCGTTCGGAAGCCGCCGCACAGCAGACCTATGTCGCGACCTATGTGCAGCCGGCACTGGCGCAGGCGAGCGAGTATCCGCGGCGGGTGGTCTCGATCCTGATCGTGTTCCTCGCGGCCGGCGCGCTGTGGTTCGTCAGCGTCATGGTCTTCTTCTCTATCCGCGACCATGTGGCCTGAGCAGGGGAAGCGGCGATGACCACCATCACTCCCTTTGCCGGCTCCGAGGAAGGCTTCGGCCCGCGCCGGATCGCGGAGGGGCTGCGCACGCAGGGGCGCGTGGTCATCGCGCTGATGCTGCGCGAAATGCGGCTGCGCTCGGTGCATTCACGGCTCAGCTATCTGCTGGCGCTGCTGGAACCCATCCTGCAGCTCGCCATGATGATGGGTATCTTCACCATCATCGGCCGCCGGCCGGAATTCGGCACCAGCCTGCTGCTCTTTCTCGGCACCGGCATCCTGCCGTTCTTCCTGTTCACCCATGTGTCCGGGCGCACCACGAGCGCAATCCGCGCCAGTGGGCTGGTGCGGGCGCTCGCGCCCATCCAGCCGCTCGACATCATGCTTGCGCGCGCCCTCTTGGAAACCGCGACACTGCTGGTCGTCGCGGTGCTGCTCTTCACCGTCATCTATTCCATGGGAGTGCGGGAAGCGCTGCCGATCCGGCCGATGCTGGCCATCGAGGGCTTCGCCGCCACCGCCCTGCTGGCGATCGGCGTCGGCCTCATCAACGGCGTGATCGGCGCCTTCTTCCGGCTCTGGGCGGTGGTTTATGGCGTGTTGTCGCGCTCGCTCATCTTCCTGTCCGGCGTGTTCTTCGTGCCGGACTTCATGCCGCCGCAGATCCGCTACTGGCTGGCCTGGAACCCGCTGCTGCACGGGCTGGAGTGGTTCCGCTCCGGCTTCTACCTGACCTATCCCACCCTCACCCTCGACAAGACCTATCTCCTCGGCTTCGGCCTCGCCTCCCTGCTCATCGGGCTGGCGCTGGAGCGGGTGTTCCGCGCGAGGCTGATATGATGGCGGTAGAGATGGCGGATATCGGCAAGACGTTCCGGGCGGCGCACGGCACCCGGCGCGTGTTCGAGCACCTCGACGCGGCCTTCCCGCACGGCGCCTCGGTCGGCATCCTCGGCGTGCGCGGCGCGGGCAAGTCGACGCTGATCAAGCTGATCGGCGGTTCGACGCTGCCCGACCACGGCAGGATCCGCCGCCACGGCTCCGTCTCGCCGCCGGTCGCCAACACGCAGGCCTATCACGCCGCGCTGACCGGCCGGGAAAACCTGCACTTCGTCGCCCGCGTCAACGGCTTCGACGGCGATGCCGCCGCCCGCTTCGTCACCAGCTTCGCGCAGATGGGCGAGGCCATCGACCAGCCGCTGTCGAGCTATACGCGGGAACGCCGCTCGCGTTTCCTGTTCGCCGCCTCCTACGCGCTGCCGTTCGACATCTTCCTCGCCGACGAGGCGCTGTTCGGCGGCTCCGGCGCCTTCCGCGCGCGTTGCGCCGATCTGGTGCAGGCACGCCGGACACAGGCGACACTCATCTTCACCACGCGATCCCCGCAGATGCTGCGCCGCTTCGCGGACATCGGCGCCGTGCTCCATGACGGCCGCCTCCAGATGTTCGAGCGGATCAGCGACGCGATACGTCTCTTCCGCGCCATCGACGACGGCGCGTCCGGCCCCGACGACGCGCCCGATGACGAGGAGGAGGAGGAAGAGCGTATGGCGGACGAACCCTTCGGGCCCACGGCCTGAAGCCGCTTTCCATCACTTTCGGTCGGGAGGTCCCGACCCAACCTGAAGGAGCCGACATGACCAACCTCAACGACCTGCCTGAAATCAGCCGCCAGCTCGAACGCTTCGTTGCCCGCCGCCTTGTCGAATTCGACCAGACGGCGTGGAAGGAGCTGAGTGTCCAGAAGCGCAAGGAGTGCATTCAGGCCGCCCGTCGCGCGCTGAAGGCCGAGCGGAACTTCTTCGCCCGTCAGGCCAATGCGGCCGCGATGCCCACCGCCGCGGAATAGCGCGGCGGTCCCCGGCGCCGACCTCGACCGGCCGGCGCCGGCCTACACCAGCTGCCGAAACACCCTGACGAACCCTATTCCAGCACCTCGACATCGGCATATATTTCAATATTGGCTCTTATTTTGTGTGTTTACTCCGCCACATGAAATTCACTTCCGTAATTTATATAGATAAAGATACAAAATTACTGCATTTCGCCCACCTAGATAATCTGTTGCGTACCAAAGAGGATCGGGTGATTTGAACATTATACGGTTACAGACCCATCTTATATGCCTCATTTCACTGAGCATGATGCTCGGCGGATGCGTATTCTTTCCAGGCTCGGGTCCCATGACCCAGGAGGTCATGAAGCCGCAGGAGCCGATCGAGTACGAAATCGTCGACGTGAACGCCGAGGTCGTGAAGGCAATGAGCCTGTGGCGCTCATCCAGCCTCGCCAGCAGCTTCGGCGTTCGCCGGCCGGCACCCGAGACGCGGGTGAATGTCGGTGACGTCGTCTCCGTGTCGATCTGGGAGGCCAGCACCGGCGGGCTGTTCGGTGGGCGGGCTTCGCTCGACACCGGGTCCGGCAGCGAGACGTTGCCGCAACAGACGGTCGATCGGGACGGGCGCATCAAGGTGCCCTATGTCGGGGAGGTGTCCGTCGTCGGCAAGCGCCCGAGCGACATCGCCCAGTCCATCGAACAGGGGCTGACCGGCAAGGCGATCGAGCCGCAGGTTCTCGTCACCCTGCCGCAGCAGACCTCCGCCTCCGTCGTCGTGGTCGGCGACCTGACCGGCGCTGGCCGCGTCACCCTCAACGTCAAGGGTGACCGCCTGCTGGAGGTCATCGCGCAGGCCGGCGGCATCAAGGCGCCGCCGCACGAGACCTTCGTGCGCGTCACCCGCGGCAAGCGCAGCGCGACGATGCAGCTTTCCGCCGTTCTCGCCAAGCCGGACGAGAACATCTTCATGCAGCCGGGCGACACCGTCTATGTGTTCCGGCGCCCGCAGACCTTTACTGCCCTCGGCGCCGTCAAGAGCGCCAGCGAAGTGCCGATCGACCGTGACGACTTCACCGTCGCCTCGGCCGTCGCCTCCTCCGGCGGCCTGATCGACACCCAGGCCGATCCGAGCGGGGTGTTCATCTTCCGCTACGAGCAGGCGGAGGTGGTGCGGGCGATCAATCCGCAGTCGCCTCACCTCGTCGGCAACAGCGCGGTGCCGGTGATCTATCGCCTCAATCTGAAGGAGCCCTCCGGTTACTTCATCGCCCGGGCCTTCCCGATCCGTGTCGGCGACATCGTCTATGTCGCGAACTCGCCCGGAGCGGAATTCACCAAGTTCCTGCGCATGGCGCTGCTGATCTCCTCGATCATCCGCACCAACGACGTGACCTGGGTCGAGGACTGAGCGGACGCGACATCGATGCGGGCGGAGCGCGAACCGATCCGGGCCGCTCCGCCTGCCACCGGAAATGGGAGTGACGTCATGATGAGGAATGGCCTCCGCCTGACGCCGGCCGCCCTGCTGCTTGTCGGCCTTTGCGCGCCCGTGCAGGCGGCCGAGGGGATCGCGGACTATATGATCATGGACGTCTGCGTCGACGCCGCCGACGCCGTCGTACCGGGCCTTGTGCCAGGCGACGCAGCCTGCACGCGCCGGCGCGACATCCGTCCCGGCGAACATCCGCCCTATGAGCTGCGCAACTTCCTCAATGCCGGGGGTGACTGCGCGGAGGACGGCGGCTCGGTGGCGAAGCTCAACCGGCCGGTGGAGCGCGGCGGGCAGACACGCATCGTCTCTTCGACCCTCGGCCTGCCGCCGAGCGCCTGCGCCGGCGCGCGCGGCCGGCCCGGCAAGCCCGGCGAGGGCGGCGCCTCGATCCAGTGGTACGACGAGGGCTACGGCTTCATCATGGGCAGCTACAGCCCTGTGGCGCTGTCGGTCTACCAGACGCCGCTGTGCCGGGAGGACAGCCGCTCCTCCCGGCGGTTCTTCCGCGGCTGGGTGATCGCGCCAGCAGCAGTGCCGGCGGCGGGGCAGAGTGGCTATGGCGTGTTCGAGGGTCGGCTCGTCACCGGCGCTGCCTCGGCGCTTCCGGCGGCCTGCCCGACCCGTTATCGCCGGGCGCTGACCACCTGGCTGGTGACGCCGATGCACTACACATCCGGGCGCGAAATGGTGTCGATCGTCTCCAGCCACTTCGCGCAGGTGAGCCGCGACGGCCTCTCCCCCGGCGCGACGATGCAGATGGAACAGACTTACTGGACCCGCGAATTCGGCCTGTCGCGCTGGGAGAAATGGGCGCGGCAGGACTGGGTTCATCCGCGCAGCGGCCGCTCCGCCCCCGACCTCGCCCGCGAATTGCGCCAGCGCGGGCGCTGTGGCGCGCCGGTGGGCGGCACCTTCGACATCTCGCCGCGCACCCGCTTCACCGATGCGCCGGCGCGCGACGACGCCTTTGCGCGCGCCATCGTCGACCCGCAGACCGGCGAAAGCCGGATCTGGCTGATGACGCTGTGCGAGGACTACACCAACATCCGCGTGCTGCCCGCCGCCACGTCGCTGCCGGACACCTCGGCCATTGCCGATCCGGCCTATTGGAGGCCGTGAGGGCGGCTCCCGTTTCCCCCTGATTGTCTCATGCAACCAAGAGGTAAGGTTCTCATGTTCCCGGTACCGAAGGCGTCACTTGAGCCCAACACCTATGCCTACGAGACCGTGCCGCTGGTAAAGCCCACGGGGTTCCGCGAATATGACGCGCGCTGGCTGTTCGGCAGCGAAATCAACCTCATGGGGGTGCAGGCGCTTGGCCTCGGCCTCGGCACCCTGATCCATGAACGCGGCGTGCGGCCCGATATCGTGGTCGGCCACGATTTCCGCGCCTATTCCGCCTCGATCAAGCAGGCGCTGGCCAACGGGCTGATGGCGGCGGGCATCCGCGTGCACGACATCGGCCTCGCTCTCTCGCCCATGGCCTATTTCGCCCAGTTCGCGCTCGACATTCCCTGCGTCGCCATGGTCACCGCCTCGCACAACGACAATGGCTGGACCGGCGTGAAGATGGGCGTCAACCGGCCCATGACCTTCGGGCCGGACGAGATGAGCCGCCTCAGGGAGATCGTGCTCTCCGGTGCCGGCAAGGCGCGTGAGGGCGGTGGCTACCACTATGTCCGGGACTTTCCCGAGGTCTACATCAAGGACCTGACCGACCGGGCGAAGCTGAAGCATCCGATCAAGGCGGTGGTCGCCTGCGGCAACGGCACCGCCGGGGCGTTTGCCCCGCGCATCCTCGAGGCACTCGGCGTCGAGGTCGTGCCGCTCGACTGTGAACTCGACTTCACCTTCCCCAAGTACAATCCGAACCCGGAAGACCTGGAGATGCTGCACGCCATGCGTGACGCGGTGCTCGCCTCCGGTGCGGATGTCGGCCTTGGCTTCGATGGCGACGGCGACCGCTGCGGCGTGGTCGACGACCATGGCGAGGAGATCTTCGCCGACAAGGTCGGCGTCATGCTGGCGCGCGACCTCTCGGCGATCTACCCCGATGCCACCTTCGTGGTCGACGTGAAGTCGACCGGCCTGTTCGTCACCGACCCGGTGCTGATCGCCAACAAGGTGAAGGCCGATTACTGGAAGACCGGCCATTCCTACATGAAGCGGCGGGTGAACGAGACCGGCGCGCTGGTCGGCTTCGAGAAGTCCGGCCACTACTTCTTCAACCAGCCGATCGGGCGCGGCTATGATGACGGGCTGGTCTCGGCCATCGCCATCCTCGACATGCTGGACCGCAATCCCGGCCGGAAACTCTCGGATCTCAAGGACGCGCTGCCGAAGACCTGGTCGTCGCCGACCATGTCGCCGCACTGCGCGGACGAGAAGAAGTACGGCGTGGTCGATGCCGTGGTGAAGCATTTCGAGCAGATGGCGTCGGGTGGCGCGACGATCGACGGCCAGCCCATCCGCGACATCGTCACGGTCAACGGCATACGGGTGACGGTGGAGGACGGCTCCTGGGGCCTCGTGCGCGCCTCCTCCAACAAGCCGGAGCTGGTGGTCGTGGTGGAAAGCCCGGTCTCCGAGGCCCGCATGCACGACATGTTCCGCGTGGTCGACGGCGTGCTGCGCACCCATCCCGAGGTCGGCGCCTATAATCAGAGCCTCTAGGTGACCGACTCATAACTTCGCAGCCAGATGCGGATTGATGCGAGTTGGATCGAGGCGAGGAAATTGTCGTCTCGCTTGTCGTAGCGGGTGGCGACGGCCCTGAAGTGTTTGAGCTTGTTGA
>NZ_JBMSDU010000023.1:0-59972 GCF_049445835.1 Ancylobacter sp. VNQ12
CTTGGTCACCCGAAGCGGCCCCGAAAGGCCCATGCCATTCAATGTCATTGTGTCCACAGTCTCCGTTGTGGACACAGAATCCCTCAATGCTCCGCCAATGAATAGGTGCAGGGATTTTCGCGCTTACGATCAATGAGGCGAGTTCCGCCGATAGTTGGCTTCTGCTCAACCTGCACCGTCCTCATGTGACCTCGACGTCATTGTCGCTGTCCGATCTATGTTTGATCGAGATTAAAGTGCGGATCGCCCGGCTATGCGATTATGGAACATTTGATGACGTGTCCTGCGGATCAGGAATGCCAACGATAGAGTCGACACCGATAGAACGATCGCGCTGGGTCGCGCTGCTCGTCTCGCGCAGTCGGCGCAGAACCCTGTTGAGTCCGTTCTTCGCAAAGTGCGATGGCTTGCTCTTGATTGACCCACTCGCGCCGGTTCGGGAGTTTTGGCCGAACGGCGAGCGAACTAGAGAGTTCACCTGCTCACTCGTCCTCTCGAGTGGCGCCAAAAGGCTGGTCTGCGGCTTTATCGCCTGCGCTGAGCAGAAGCGCCTCGCCGCGGCCGGCATCGATGTGCGCGTCGGTTCGTGTGCGCAGTCGGTGGCTAGCCTGGTCCGCGTATTTGATGCCTTGCCATCGGCCGACTCACTTCAAGGGGACGACGTCCTCCACCACCCGGAGGCGCCTTCGCGCGGCGCGTCAAACCTCCGCCGGTCCGCGCCGCACTGACAGACACTAGCCCGGTCCAAGCCACTTCACGCGGTTTCCTCGACACGGCAACGACAGCACTTTAACCGAGATTAAAGACGCCCGGTTTGCGAGGGTCGAGCATTCGCGGGTGAGCAGAAGCCCGATTTGCCAAGCCTCTTACGGCAGCGGCCCTTCGGGAAGGACAATGCCTGTCGTCATTTGGCAAGGTCACCAACCCGGCGAGCCCGTCATGGAACCGCACACCGACCACATCGACCACCAGCAACAACGGCCGAGCCGCTTCAGCGCAGCGAACATTGTGCTATATGGCTTCCTGGCAATTGCCGCCTTCTATCTGATCGCCGAACATCGTGCGCATCTTCTGGGCTGGCTGCCCTGGCTTCTCATCCTTGCTTGTCCGCTCTTGCATGTGTTCATGCATGGAAAACATGGCGGACACGGTGGGCAAGGCGGCGATAGAAATTCATCGCCGCCGTCTGGTCAATCCTCGCACCAGCATTGATGATTCCACCGGAGCGCACTCATGTCCGAAAGTACTCCAGCTTATGGTCTATGGTCCCTCGTTATTCTGAACTCGATCGTCTTCATTTTTTTCGCCTTCAGCTTCTTCAAGCCGACAACGCCGCGAGACTGGCGTTCCTTCAGCGCCTTCAGCGCTTTCATCATTGCGCTCTTCACCGAAATGTACGGCTTCCCTCTGACGATCTACCTGTTCTCCGGCTGGCTGCAATCGCGCTATCCGGGTGTCGACTGGTTCTCGCATGACGCGGGCCATTTGCTTGAAGAACTGTTCGGCTGGCGCGCCAATCCTCATTTCGGGCCGTTCCACATTCTCAGCTTTATCTTCATCGGCGGCGGCTTCATCCTGATCTCCGCCGGCTGGAACGCACTCTATCAGGCGCAACGACAACACGAGCTCGCAACAACTGGCATCTACGCGCGAATCCGGCATCCGCAATATGTCGGCTTCGTGCTGGTCATGTTCGGCTTCCTGCTGCAATGGCCGACCGTGCTCACCCTCGCCATGTTCCCCGTCCTGGTGTTCATGTATTGGCGGCTTTCCAAGCATGAAGAGCGGGAATCTCTCGGCGAATTCGGCGACACTTATGCACGCTATATGCGAGAAGTACCGGCCTTCATTCCGCGCCTGTCGGCGCAGCGCGCCAATGCGAGCGGGTGATCGTAAGTCGAGGTCATCGTTCGGCCGATACGTCGGTGACCTCGCTGCCCCGTCTACTCAATCCACGTTAAAGTCTGCCGCCGGTTCGCACGCATTCTAGTAGGGCTTCGCGTCAATCGATTGAGAAAGCCCGATCATGGATGCCCTTGTTTTCAGAACCCTTCGTCGCCTTATCAAAACGGGAACTCTCACAATAACGACGGCCAATGGCATCGCCAGGACCTTCGGCGACGGAGCCGGATTGGTCGTCAAGGTCCGCTTCAGAACAGCGACGGCGCAGCGGCGAGTTCTGCTCGATCCGGAGCTGCGTCTTGGCGAAGCCTTCGTTGACGGCGACCTCGTCATCGAACAAGGCACCATCACGCAGCTCCTCGAGCTGCTTCTGTCCCAAGACCACAACGGCTCGGCGCCGATAACGAATAAAATGCTGGCTGGCCTGCGCTTCTTTCTCCGGCGGTTTGCGCAGAATAACGGCCGCAGGCGATCGAGGCGAAACGTCGCTCATCACTATAATCTCAGCGGGAAGCTCTACGAGCTCTTCCTCGACGAGGACATGCAGTATAGCTGCGCCTACTTCGAACGCGCAGACATGTCATTGGACGAGGCCCAGCAGGCAAAGAAGCAGCACATCGCTGCAAAACTGCTTCCCAACGGTCATGCGCGTGTGCTCGACATCGGCTGCGGCTGGGGCGGTCTTGCGCTCTACCTGGCTGAGACCTTCGACGTCCACGTCACCGGGATCACCCTTTCGACGGAACAACTCGAGTTTGCCAAGGCGCGTGCCGCCAGCGCTGCGGATCCCGGACGTCTAGACTTTCGGTCTCAGGACTATAGGGATGTCAGCGAATGTTTCGATCGGATCGTGTCCGTGGGCATGTTCGAACATGTCGGGGTCAATCACTATGACGCGTTCTTCCGGAAATGCCGCGACCTGCTCGATGACGAAGGTGTGCTTCTCCTTCACTCGATCGGCCGCTCAGACGAGCCTGGTTTCACGAATCCGTGGATCGCCAAGTATATCTTCCCGGGCGGATACATTCCGTCGCTTTCAGAGGTTCTGCCGGCGATCGAGCGGTCCGGGCTCGTCGTCACCGACATTGAAATTCTACGCCTGCACTATGCTGAAACGCTTAGACACTGGCGCGAGCGGTTCCTCGCCCGCCGCGCCGAAGCGGTCGAACTCTTCGATGAACGTTTCGCGCGCCTGTGGGAGCACTATCTCAGCGTCTCCGAACTTGCCTTCCGCTATCAGGGGATGATGGTGTTCCAGATCCAGATCGCCAGACGGCATGATGTCATACCCGTGACGCGGGGCTACATCGAGCGAGAAGAAAGCCGGTTGCGGGGCGTCCCCGTCACCAAGCCAGAGTGCGAAGCGCCCCATCAGACGTCGTGCGTCACGGTCAGCTGAACAATCGTGTGTCAATCAGCAATGGCTGCGCACAAATTCAAGTAAATCGATCTTTTTGTCGGCGCCAGCCCAGCTGCTCATAACGCGAGCCAGTCGCACAGAATGCGCGGAATACGCTGCTTGAAAAGGAACGCGGCCGCGCTGGCGAAGACAACGATCGCGCTGAGATGCCAGAGCAGCACCATCGCGCCGGTGTCCAGGCCGTGAAACAGATTGAGTGTCGTGGCGGGGACGGAAAAGGCCGACAGAGCGGCGACGACAACGATCGGTTCCCTCCACACAACGAGACCAAAGCGACTCAGGCTAAGGATAGCCAGAAAGATAGGAACTCCGACAATTCCGATGATAAGGGGGCATTGCGGGCTGCTTTCGAAGGCAAGGGCCCGCCAACCGTCCCGGAGGAACTCGAGAGCGACACTAGCAAATTCCACGACGAGCCAGAACCCGAAGGCGATCAGCGGTGCAAGGAGCCAAAGCCAAGAGCGCCCTGGGACGCGTAGCAGGAGGACCGTCACCAGACCTGTGACAAAGATCATCGCCGAGGTCGTGATCGAAACGACGAACGTAGGATCCGCCATTCGAGAGGCGATGTCCACGCGAAGCGGTCGCGCGAACGCGAGCAAAGGCAAGGGGATCGCGACAATAACAACCGTCCAAAGCCGGCGCGAGCGGATACGCCGTTCGACGTGGCGAGGCCTGAGATCCGCCACAAGCCTACTGATCAACTCTTCCGTTCGCACGCGTGGCCAGGTCACGGTCACCTCCAGCCGAATGTCAGCCCGCAGAACTTCAGCTGGCCTGGACCGACAACAAGAGCCTGTCGTCACGCCGGCGTTCGGCCGATTTGCCCAAGCGCTTGCGACTGGCGACAATATCGAGTTCGCAGATCGACCGCACATTGTTACAGCTGCCGTGTTTCGCCGTTCGATTCAAGCGAATGCGAAGAGGTGGCGTCTGTCGCCGAGGATGGCGCGCTCACGCCCGCTCTCATTGGACTTGATCGCTGGAGAATGTCACAGAAACCGGGCGTGAGCGTCCCGGAATGGTTATTACGACCACGATCTTGTAGCGATCGTTTCCGGGGAGAGTGACGAATCCGCCATAGGTGATCGTGTTCGCGATCTTCATGGGATCAAGCTGAACGGATTGTTCACCGACGTGACCCAGTCCGCCGACCCTGGCGGAGACTTGGGCATTCTCCACGCGCGCACCTGATTGCGCATTGAACACGGCCACGACGATATGCTGCTGGTGGCGTGCCGTGCCGGCGCTGCCATGCATGGTGCTCTCGGCGTGACTGATTGGATGGCCCCGGACGACGGATGCTGGCACGATGCCGAGATAAACCGCCAGGCCGTCCGCACTGCGATAGCCATCGTCCGCGGACGCGACGCCGAGCGCGAACATCATTGCGATGAGAACACCAGCGCAGCGCCGCCATATCCGGCCAACCATCTCCGATCTCCACCATGTCTCAGTCTCGCGACGGTCCTGGGACCCGACGCAAGAACGCACGCCCGACCTATTCGCCGCGCTGCTTCAACCAAGCGCGCATGCGATCGATTTCGGCCTGCTGGCTCGCAATGATCTCCCGCGCCAGGGCTTTGGCCAGTTGGTCCGATCCGAATTGAAAGACGGCCCGCGCCATGTCGATGGCGGCTTGGTGATGCGAGATCATACCCTTGACGAAAGCGACATCCGGGTCCTTCACCTGCATAGCTTCCAACATTGGCGTGTGCTTGCCCATCATTGCCCGCATATAAGCCTGCGAGGCCTGCGGCAAGGCCGCTAGGCACGCCGACATGTGCTCGCCCATCTTGTCCATCGTCGGGTCGCATTGCCGCTGTGGCGGCGGCGGCGGCGGCGCCGCAGCGGCGGGCGGTGCGGGCTTGCCTGCCGCTCCGCTGTCATGGTGCGCGTCTTGCTGCGCAACAGCGAGGGTCGGCGAGAGCAGGAACGCAAACGCCAGGATCGCTTTCATCTTGGGGGGCATTTGCATGTCCTCATCTAATTTTCCGTCAACCTGTCGCGGGCGCGGGGCCGTCGGATCTGATCTGCCGACAAAGCGCTGGTCGTTGCCGACCTCGCTTCCAGCAGGCGTTTCAAAGTAGAACGAGGCATGGTCCGACGAACTTAACTTCGATCAAGAATCGACCCGATCCGGACCTCGACATTGGACTTCTCGTCGGCAAGCCCGAGCGACCTGCGGTCGACGCTTGCGCATCGTCTCAACCTTCGCGCTTTTCGAGCTACGGTGACGCACATCGAGTTGGAGCGCGACGACCCCACATTTGGCCATCCAGAGAGGCCGAGAAGGCCCACGCCCATGGCTGGCCCAGGGTTAAAGAGGCGCCGGGCCGCTGGCGACGCGTTGTCGCCTCCCCCTGCCCCGGCGGATTGTCCAGATCGAGGTGATCTGCATGTTGGTCTCCGCCAAGATCATCATGATCTGCGGCAGCGGCAGCGGCAGCCCAGTTGTCCGTGATCCTTCTGGCGACCTTCAGAGGGTGGAGTCCATCATCGACAAGGATCGCGCCGCCAGACTGCTCGCCGCAGACCTTGCCGCTGACGCATTCCTCATGCTGACGGGCGTCGTTGCCGTCCATCTCGACTGAGGCATGCCCCAACTACGACCGGCTTGACGAGCGCAACCCGCCGAATTCGCGGCGCACCAGTTGCCACCGGGCTCCATGGGTCCGAACGTGGAGGCGGCCTGTCAGTTCGCCGAAACGTCCGAGCGAACGGCGGGCATTGGACGGCTGGAAGACGCCCGTGCGATTCTTGAGGGCAACGCCGGGACGCTGATCGAATCCGGACAAACGTCTGCGAAATGTCCGCCTCGGACCTATCTGGGTGCGGGACCGACGCGCCGCGCCGCCCCGTGGCCAGAACTTGATCTGCATTAAAGATTTCGAGGCACGCGACAGCGAGGTTTGTGATCAGGACGTTGTCGCTTCCAGTCTATGGTCAGCGCGGCACAGAACTCTATCGCCCGCCGTATCAAACCTCAGGCCGGGCCACCTGACGGACAAGGAAGAATGAGCTCACCGCACCCCCTTCACGACCACCACGATCATCATCAGCACGCGGGCGCCGTAACGTCGCACGAAGCCGGTCATGGCGGCGCCAAGATCGTCGCGGCAGCCGGGTCCAGCCATTCGGAACATGCCGGTCATGACCACGGAGCCATGGTCGCGGACTTCCGCCGCCGGTTCTGGGTCACCTTGGTTCTGACGCCTCCGGTCCTGCTCCTCTCGCCGATGATCCGGCATTACCTCGGGCTGACTGACGTCCTGTCCTTCCAGGGTGACGGTCTCGTCCTCTTCGCGCTCTCGACCATCGCCTATCTCTACGGCGGGTGGCCATTCCTCACCGGCTTCTTCTCCGAGCTGCGCAAAGGGCAGCCTGGTATGATGACGCTCATCGCGATGGCAATCTCGGCCGCCTATTTCTTCTCGGCGGCGGTGACCTTTGGTTTCCCGGGCGAACCGTTCTACTGGGAACTCGTCACCCTCATCGCCATCATGCTGCTCGGTCACTGGGTCGAAATGCGCTCGGTGATGGGCGCTTCACGCGCGCTGGAAGAGCTGGTGCGCCTCTTGCCCGATAGCGCGACCCGCATCGACATTGACGGCACGACGCACGACGTGCCCATCGCCGATCTCAAGCCGGGCGACCGCGTCATCGTTCGTCCGGGCGCCAAGGTGCCGGTCGACGGCGAGATCGTCGAGGGATCGTCAGGCTTCAACGAGGCGATGTTGACTGGCGAGTCGCGACCCGTCACCAAGACGGTCGGTGCAACGGCGATCGGCGGTGCGATCAACGGCGCCAACGCTGTCACCATCAAAGTAACCAAGACCGGCGATGCGACCTATCTCGCCCAGGTCATCGATCTCGTAAAGAAGGCGCAGGCGACGCGCTCGCGCACGCAGGACATCGCCAACAGGGCTGCCGCCTGGCTGACCTACATCGCCCTGGTCGTTGGCTTCGGAACGCTATTCGTCTGGTGGCTCTGGCTTGGCGCGCCCCTCGAATTCGCGCTCGAGCGTATGGTCACCGTCATGGTTGTGGCGTGCCCGCATGCGCTTGGCCTCGCTGTTCCTCTGGTGGTTGCCGTCAGCACATCGCTCAGCGCCAGCAATGGTCTTCTTATCCGCGATCGGGCCGCGTTCGAGCGGGCGCGCAATCTCGACGCTGTCGTGCTGGACAAGACCGGCACGCTAACGGAAGGACGCTTCGGGGTCAGCGACGTCGTGCTGCTTGCGGGCGGCAACGAGAACGCGGAACTCGCTCTTGCCGCGGCAGCCGAAAACCAGTCCGAGCACCCCATCGCTCACGGCATCGTCGCCGAGGCAAAGCGCAGGAATCTGACCATTCCGAAAGCCAGCGAGGTGAGCAACATCACGGGCGAGGGCATCGTCGCGAAGCTCGATGGCCAAGACATCCGCATCGTCAGCCCCGGCCATCTCGCCCGGCAAGGCAAGCCCATCACGAACGAGAAGCTCAAGCAGCTCGAGGCTCAGGGCAAGACGGTGGTGGCGCTCGTGCGCGATGGCGAACCGCGCGCTCTCTTCGCGCTCGCCGACATCGTCCGACCGGAATCCAAGGACGCGATCGCCGAACTGACGCGGCTTGGCATCAGGCCGGTCATGTTGACGGGCGATGCGAAGGGCGTCGCCGAGAGCGTGTCCAAGGAACTCGGCATCGCGGAGTATTTCGCGGAGGTCCTGCCCGACCAGAAGTCGGACAAGATCAAGGAGCTGCAGGCCCGCGGGCTTTCGGTGGCGATGGTGGGCGACGGCGTCAACGACGCGCCGGCCCTCGTTCAGGCGGACCTCGGTGTTGCCATCGGCGCCGGCACCGATGTTGCTGTCGAGTCGGCGGATGTCGTGCTCGTCAAGAGCGATCCGCGCGACGTCGCGGCCATCCTTGGCCTGTCTCGGGCCACCTATCGCAAGATGGTGCAGAACCTCATCTGGGCGACGGGTTACAACACCGTGGCGATCCCGATGGCCGCCGGCATTACCTTCGGCACCGGCTTCCTGATGACGCCTGCGGTGGCTGCTGTCTTCATGTCGGCTAGCACGATCATCGTTGCGATCAATGCGCAGTTCCTGCGCTTCTACCGCAGGCACGGGTAAGGGGCTTCGGCAGACTGGCCTCCGAAAGGGACGGCTGGCCTCTCGGCTATCAATCGGGCGCAACCGGAGGGGGACGGGCCAACGCTCGGCCCCAGGAAGCGCGCGCACTGAAGAGGCGGCGCTGCGGCGCCCAACCGGTGAAGTCTTTAACGTCCGTCAAGGACGAGATGCTCAACGCCGCGTGAGATCGGGTGCGCGTGCGGAACACGACATTTCAGAGGAGCCTCCGATGCCGGTCACTATCCCTGCTGAACGCGAGCAAAGCGCGCCAGTGACCCATGCCGGGACGGCGCTGCTTCCCGCATTGCCGTCCCCATCCCCTGACCGGCGTGAACCGGCACCGTCCGCCCCGGCAGCCGGCACGCCGTTCGATCCTGCGGAAATATCGGCCTATTCGATCGACGCCTGGCAGCGATCGGTTTTGTTCTGGGACGTCTTAAGAAAACGGGCGAACATCATGCTGGAGCACGAGGAGGCCGGCATGCCGCCAGTGCTCACCTTCCAGTACGAGATGCTGCTCGATGCGAGGCGATTTGAACGCCCGGCCAATTACGCGCTACTCCGGATCACGACCGCCGGCACCGAGCACGCGGATACGTGCGTCGACGACACCAAGCCCCCTGTCATCATCATGGATCCGCGCGCCGGGCACGGGCCCGGCATCGGCGGCTTCAAGCGCGAGTCCGAAATCGGCATCGCTCTGCATGAGGGGTTCCCGGTCTACTTCGTCAGCTTCTTTCCAGCGCCGAGCCCGCACCAAAGGCTCGTCAATGTCCTGCACGCCATGCATCACTTCGTTGACGAGGTGATCGCAAGACACCCCGGCAAGAAGCCCGTGCTTTACGGAAATTGCCAGGCCGGCTGGGCCGCCATGCTGGTCGCGATCCACTGCCGGGCGCCTGTCGGTCCCATCGTCCTCAACGGTTCGCCCCTCTCCTATTGGGCAGGAAAGTCGGGCGCCAATCCGATGCGCCTCGCTGGTGGCCTGCTCGGTGGAAGCTGGCTCACCCACTTCGTCGGCGATCTCGGAGACGGCCGTTTTGACGGCGCCTGGCTCGTCCAGAACTTCGAAACGTTGAAGCCCGAGGCGGCGATCTGGGACAAATACGCAAACCTCTACCTCGACGTCGATCGCGAGGAGGGGCGGTTCCTCGAGTTCGAGCGCTGGTGGAACGCCTGGTACAGCTTCAGCCGGGAAGAGATGGTCGAGATCGTTGACCATCTCTTCATCGGCAACGAGCTCGAGCAAGGCACGCTCGACCTCGGTGACTCGGTGAAGATTGATCTGCGCAGTCTCAGGAGTCCGCTGGTGATCTTTGCCTCCTATGGCGACAACATCACGCCGCCCCATCAGGCCCTGGCCTGGCTCAAGGCCGTCTACAAGACCACCGATGCCTTGAAGGAGGCGGGCCAGAGGATCGTCTTCATGACCGATCCTCGAGTCGGCCATCTCGGCATCTTCGTCTCAGCGTCGGTCGCGCGCCTGGAGCACCGCGCTATCCTCGAGAGCCTCGATGAGGTCGCGAACCTTGCGTCCGGCCTCTACGAGATGAAGATCTCAAACCCAACCAACGATCCCGATTGCCGCAAACCGCAATACAGCGTCGCCTTCGAAGAGCGGCGCGTCGAAGACCTGGCCTTCGACAATCCGCGCAAAGCCTTCGAACGGGTGCGGCAATTGTCGCAGGCAAACGAAGCGCTCTACAGCAACTTAGTCAGCCCGTGGGTCCAGGCCATGGCCACGCCATGGTCGGCCGAGGCGCTGCGATGGCTTCATCCGATGCGAACCAGCCGTTACCTGCTGTCAGAAAAGTTTTCGCCGTGGATGCATGTCATCGCGCGGCTCGCCGACGAGGTCCGCTTGAAGCGGATGCCAGTGTCGTCCGACAACCCGATGCGATCCGCCGAACGCACCCTCAGCAAGCAGACGGAAACCGCCATCGAAATCGCCCGCGAGGCACGCGATAGCGCGCAGGAGCGCATGTTTCGTCGGCTCTACAGCCATTGAGCTAGTCGGCAGCGCCGACGTTCTGGGATCCTGACGGAGCGCAATCCAGTCTCTCCCGACTGGCGCTGCCCTGCTGATCCGGACAGCTTTCATCTAGAGATCATCGCAAAACTTGATGCGGATTAAAGATTCAAACCTGACTATCGCCTAGCTCTCGCAAGCGGCGTCTTGAGCGAGGGAACGATGATGACGAAGCAACCCCATCAACGTTCGATGCCCACGCCGAGATCGGTGCCGACGTTGCTCGCAGCCCTGATGACGGCCTGTGCGGAATGGTTTCGCGTTTCAGTCGGATCGGGCCAGCCCTTCGTGCCTCCAGATATGCGGATGTCGACCTTGCCTGTTCGATCGCACCGCCGATTGAACGCAGGCTCGAAGCAGCATGGCCGCGGCTGAAGCAACCCATTTGAGCTGGAGCGCACTGTCAACCGTGCTCGTCGCAATGTTTGCGATCACGGTCGGCTATGGCGTTGCCTTGCCGATCCTGCCCTTCCTGATCGAGCAGATCGTCGGCAAGAGCACGCCGCAGGCGCTGTCATGGCATACGGGGTTACTGACGGGCGCGTACATCATTGCCATCTTCGTCGGCGCTCCGGTCTGGGGACGGATCTCCGATCGATACGGTCGCAAGCCGATCATCCTGGTCGGCCTTCTGGGCTTCGCCGCGACGACCGGATTCTTCGCTGTCACCGAAAGCCTGCCGCTTCTCTATCTCGGCCGCTTTCTCGCCGGGCTCTTCGCCGCCGCCATCACCCCGGTCGCCTATGCGCTCATCGGCGATCATGCGCCGTCGAAAGAATGGCGCGCCCATCGCTTCGCGCTGATCAATATCGCCGGCACCGCCGGCTTCTTCATAGGGCCTTTGCTCGGAGGGCTGGCGGTGCGTGTCGCTGGCAGACTCTGGGCCCTCCCGCCCGATCGCTCTCTTGCGATGCCGCTGCTCACGGCGACAGGGCTGGCCGTTATCGCAGCCGTGTTGGTCGCAATCCTGCTTCCCTCCGGGGCACGCCGCGAGAATGTCGATGTGACACCCCACGCCGCGCAGATCGAACGGCGCGCCATGCTGCGGCTCCTGGCGATCGCACTGGTCACGGCGCTCGCCATCGGAGTCTTCGAAGTCGGACTGGCGCTACGCGGAAAGGTCCTCGGTCTCGATGCCGCGCATATCGGCATCATGTTCGCCGAGTGCAGCCTAGTGATGGCGGTCGTGCAGACCTTGGTGTTTTCGCCTCTCATCAAGCCGGAGCTCACGCGCTGGTTCGTTGCGCCCGGTTTGGCGACGCTTGCCATCGGGCTGGTCATCGTCTCGCTCGTCAGTACGTCGGTCTTGATGTCGGTTGCGGTCGCGCTTGTGGCGGCAAGTGCCGGCATGCTGTCTCCGGTGGCGACCTACTGGGCCTCGTTCGGTATCCCGACGAGCCAAGGCGCGCAGCTCGGCCGCATGACAGCCGCTGCGAGTCTTGGTCAGGCCTTGGGATCCGTTGCAGGCGGCGCGCTATTCAACCTGCCGATCCTGCCGGATGCGAGCTTCCTCCTCGCTGCACTGCTCGTCCTGGCAACGCTATTGGCCTGTATCCGCCTGCCCCAGCTTCTCATGCGGGAACCGGCAGCAAGTCGATAGCTGCCCGGCGGGGCGAACGCGCGCAAGCCTCCATCCTTTTGAGACCATCCTTGAAGCCGATCTTCACGACTGGCGCGCCAGCATGGCCTTGAAGCGGTAAAGGGCAATCGCAACGAAGCCGGCCCCGAGCCCGGCCATGATGACAAGATCGCGCCAGACGACATCGATGCCAGCGCCACGGTAGAGCACCGCTTGCGCGAAGCGCACGAAGTGCGTCGACGGTGACAGGTCCATGATTGCCTGCAGAGCGCGCGGCATGCTCTCGAACGGCGTGAACGAGCCAGACAACAGGAACATCAGGACGAAGACCGGGATCGAGAGCAGCGCAAATTGCGGCATGGAGTTCGCGACCGTGGCGAGCAGGATGCCGAGTGAGGTGACGGCGAATAGATAGATCGCGGTCCCTGCGAGGAACAGTTCGATCGAGCCGACGATCGGTGTGCGCAGGATGACCTCGACCACGACGTGAAGGGAGAAGGCAGCGGCCAGAAGGATTACCAATCCGTTCGCCCAGACCTTGCCGGCGATGATCTCGCTGGCGCTCACCGGCATCACCAGAAGATGCTCGATCGTGCCATGCTCTCTTTCGCGCATCACCGCGGCGCCCACCAGAATGATGGCGAGGATGGTGACATTGTTGATGACGCCCATGCTTGCCGTGAAGCTGATGGCTTCGAGGTTGGGATTGAACATGGCGCGGATGACCGCATTGACCGGTGCGACCGCCTCGGCGGGCGCCTGCTTGAGGAAGCTTGTCGTCTCCTGCGCGACGATCTCCTGGATATAGGCTGTGCCGACGCCGGCCTGTGAGATGCTGGTGGCATCGACATTGACCTGGACGGCCGGGTCGCGGCCGGCCAAGAAGTCGGCTTCCAGCCCATGCGGGATGTCGAGAATGAACGTGAAGGCGCCCTTGTCCATCAAGCCGTCGAGGCTCGATCGGTCGATTTCGACCGCCGGCTGAAAATAAGGCGGCCGCAACGCGTCCTTGATCCGGCCGGAGAGAGTCGAGCGATCACCGTCGATAACGGCCACCTTGGCATCGTTGACATCCGTGCGCATCGCGGTCGCCTCGGAATAGACCGCGAAGGTGAAGACGTAGGCGATGAGTACGACCATCACGACGTCGCGCGACAGGCTCGCGAATTCCTTGACGCCGAGACGGAAGGCGTTCTCGATCCAGCGCCGCATCGCTACGCCCCCTGCTTGCGGATCAACAGCCGCGCCAGCAGTAGGAACCCGAGCGCGAACCCCACCAGCACGAGAAGCTCGCGGGCGAAGGCTGGCGTGTCGAGACCCTTGGCAAACACCCCGAGGCTGATCGTCTGGAACCAGAGCGCCGGAAAGGACAGGCCCATAATGCGTCCCGGCCCCTCGAGCGAGGAGGCCGGGATCAGGAATCCCGAATAGTGCGCCGCGGTCATGGCTGTCAGGATCGCTGTGCCGAATATAGCCGCCACTTGCGTCGAGACGAAAGCCGAGACCAGAAGCCCGAAGGCCGTGGCGGCGAAGACATAGACGAGGGCTGCGAGCGACAGCGCCAACAGCGAGCCCTTCGGTACGACGCCGAGCACGCCGCCAGCAAATACCAGCAGACTGAGATAGCTCAACACCCCAATCGCAACATAAGGGAGCTGCTTGCCGAGCAGATATTCGCCGACCGTTGCCGGGGACGCATAGACGTTCGCGATCGACCCCATCTCCTTCTCGCGAACGACGCCGAGGGCTGTCAGCATCGCCGGGAAGATGATCAGCAGCAACATGATCGATCCCGGCGTGATCGCGAAGACGGAGCGGAAATCCTGATTGTAACGAAAGCGCGGTTCGACCCGCAGCGTCTCGGCCGGCAGTCCGTTGGCGCTTCGGGCGGCACGCGCGAGCTCCCCGGCGTAGGTCTGCAGCGTGCCAAGGATGTAGGCGCGCGCGGTCTCGGCGGGGAAGGTGTTGCCGCCGTCGAGCCAGAAGCCGACCTCCGGACGGTGGCCCTGCAGCAGGTCACGGCCGAAGCCGGGCGGGATGTCGACCGCGAATTTCAGCTCGCCGGTGCGCAGGCGCCGGTCGATCTCAACATCGTCGTTCAGGCGTGCCTGCTCGACGAAGTACCGTGAGTTCGAGAACTGGTCGAGGAACGCCCGGCTTTCCAGCGACTGGTCGCGGTCGAGTACCGCGTAGCGCAGACCTTCGATGTCGAAGGAAATCCCGTAGCCGAAGGCCGCCATAAGCAAGAGCGGGCCGATCAGGGCGAAGGCCAACCGGATGCGATCCCTGCTGAGCTCGAGCGTCTCGCGGCGCGCGAACGTCCAGATCCGTTTCATGGAGGCGAGCCTCGGCTTCTGCACCGCCATGGCATCGTTGTTCCGCATCGCTGAGCCAGGCTCGACCGCGCTGCGCGCGTCATCCACGGGCGGCTCCTCGGCCCCGGTCGCCGCCGCATCCTCCAGATAAGCGACGAAGGCATCCTCAAGGCTCGCTGCGCCCCGCGCGGCCTGGAGCTCGCGCGGTGCGCCGACCGCCAGCACGCGGCCCGCATGCATGAGAGAGACGCGGTCGCAACGCTCGGCCTCGTTCATGAAATGCGTCGAGATGAAGATCGTTACCCCGTCGCGACGCGACATCTCCAGTAGCAGGCTCCAGAAGCGGTCACGGGCCGCCGGATCGACGCCCGAGGTGGGTTCGTCCAGGATGAGTACATCCGGACGATGCAGGCATGCCGCAGCCAGCTGAAGGCGCTGGCGCATGCCCAAGGGCAGGGCGTCCGGCAGCGTTTCGGCTACATCACCGAGTTCGAAGCGCGACAAGGCCTCCTCGACCCGCTCACCCAGCCCTTTGCCGCCGATGCCACAGAGCCGCCCGTGCAGTTCGAGATTGCCGCGCACGGTCAGCTCTTCATAGAGCGAGAAGGATTGCGAGACGTAGCCGATCCGCGTCCTCGTCGAAATGTCGCGCGCATCGACCGGTTTGCCCAGGAGCTCGGCCCGACCTTCGGTGGCCGGAAGCAGCCCGGTCAGCATCTTCATCGTCGTCGTCTTCCCGCACCCATTGGAGCCGAGGAAGCCGAAGATCTCACCACGTTCGATGCGAAAGCTCACATGATCGACGGCGGTGAAATCAGCAAAGCGCATCGTCAGGCCTTCGGCCACGATGGCAGGCGGTCCGCCGTCCAGTTCGAGACGTGGTACGGACGGCGCCACCCGCGCCCCGCGCCGCTCCGGGCGCTGCAGCTCGATATAGGCTTGTTCGAGAGTGGCGGCACCGGTCCGCGCAAGCAGCTCCGCCTGGCTCCCGTCGGCGATAATCGCGCCATCGTCGATCGCCACGATGCGATCGAAGACGCCGGCCTCCTCCATATAGGCTGTCGCCACGATCACCGTCATGGTCGGCCGCTCGGCCTGGATGCGCGCGATCAGCGTCCAGAACTGGCGGCGCGACAAGGGATCGATGCCGGTCGTCGGCTCATCGAGGATGAGAAGATCCGGATCATGCACCAGCGCGCAGCACAGCCCGAGCTTCTGCTTCATCCCGCCGGAGAGTTTTCCCGCCGGCCGATCGGCAAAGGGAAACAGCCCGGTGACCCGCATGAGCTCATCGATGCGCCGGCACCGGCGATCGTCCGGCTGGCTGTAGAGCCGGGCGAAGAAGTCGATGTTCTCGTAGACTGACAGGGTCGGATAGAGGTTGCGTCCGAGCCCTTGTGGCATATAGGCGATCCGAGGCGCGGCCTCGCTGCGGTGCGCCGCCGAGGCCATGTCACCGCCCAGCACACCGACCGAACCGCGCTGGATGCGCCGAACTCCTCCGATCAGGCCAAGAAGGGTCGACTTGCCGACCCCGTCTGGGCCGACGACGGCAAGCTTGCAACCCGACGGGATGGACAGGGCCAAATCGCGAAGGGCGACCACCTTCCCATAGGTATGGCGGACGCCCGACAGGCTGACGGCTGCAGCAGGCTTAGCCTCCATCGGGTAGCCTCGGCGCAAGCTCGGTCGGCCAACTCGCGTCTCCCGTCACCTGCACATAGGCGTTGCCGGTCATTCCCGCCTTCACATAGCCGCGCTCGGAGGCGACCAGCGCCGGGTCGATGTGCAGCTTGACGCGATACATCAACTTTTCGCGCTCGTTCGCCGTCTCGACAAATTTCGGCGTGAACTGCGCGTCGGCGGAGACGAAGGACACGGTCGCCGGCAGGACATAGCCGCCTGGGCCGTCCAGCACGAGGCGCGCTTGCGAGCCGACGGCCACGCGACCGGCGGAGGCCGTCGGAAGATAGATCGTCATATGTGCGTCCGAGAGATCGAACACGGTCAGCACTCGACCCCCGGTGCCGACAACCTCGCCGGTTCGCGCCAGACGATACTCGACGCGGCCGGACACCGGCGCTCTCAAGGTCATGTCGGTGATAGCCGCCTCGATTTGATTGACCTGCGCCTCGGCGACTTCGACCGAGGCCTTGGCGTCCTCGACCGCGGCCTTCGCGGTCTGCAGGGAGGCGCGCGAGATGTCGCGTTGCGCCGTCCGGCGATCGAGCTCAGCCTGTGTCGACGTGTTGGTCCGCATGAGCTCAACCACACGCTGGAGCTCGACTTGCGCAAGATTGAGTTCGGCCTCGCGCAGGGCAACGCTCGCCTGCGCGCTGGCAACGTTCTGATGGCTGCGGTGCACCGCGGCGCGCGCCGCCGTCAATTGCGCCTGTATCTCGTTCGTGTCGAGCCGCGCGAGCACATCTCCCTTGCTGACATTGGTGCCCTCGTTGACCAGTACTTCCGCAAGGCGGCCGGCATATTTGCTGGTGATGTCGACCCGCTCGACCTCAATCCTGCCGTTCACCCGCGCCAGGCCCGCCGGCACGCGGTTCTGCGTTCCAAGCCAATAGACATAGGATCCGGCTGCCGCGGTCGCGACCAACACGGCGATGACGACAATGGGCGATCTGCGCACTTTATGGTCCCTCGAACAGCGAGCGCCCGCCAAGCAGGCCGATCCGGCGGTGTTTGATCCCCATCACTCGACCAGAGCCAGGCCCGGCCGTCCCGGCGCTTCGCGCTCGAGACCGGTGGTCAGCTTGGCAAGGTCATCGGGGCCCAGCGTTTCGCGCGCAAGAAGTTCGCGCGCGCTGCTATCCAGCACCGAACGGTTGCGCTCGAGGATCGAGCGGGCCTTCTGGAAGGCGCGGTCGATCAGGTCTTTCACCATGTGGTCGATGGCCTCGGCCGTCTCATCGCTGTAGGTGCGCGGCCGCCAGACCGGGGTCTGGCCGACGAGGAAGCTGCCCGTCTCCGGCTCATAAGCGACCTGTCCGAGCTCCTTCGACATGCCGAACCGGACCACCATGTTGCGCGCGATGTCCGTCGCCTTGACGAGATCGTCCGCCGCGCCTGTCGAAATCTCGTCGAACACCAGGCTTTCGGCGGCCCGACCGCCAAGCAGCACCGCCATGCGATCCTGCAACTCGGACTGACTCATGAGAAAACGATCTTCGGTCGGCCGCTGCAGCGTGTAACCGAGCGCCGCGATGCCGCGCGGGATGATCGAAACCTTCTGTACGACGTCGGTCTGCGGCAGCGCCATGGCGACGAGCGCATGGCCCATTTCGTGATGCGCCACGATCTGGCGCTCGCGCGGAATGAGAATCCGGCTTTTCTTTTCCAGGCCAGCGACGATGCGTTCCACGGCCTGCGTGAAATCGTCGAGCACGGTGGCGCTCGCGCCGCGGCGGGTGGCGACCAGCGCGGCCTCGTTGACGAGATTGGCGAGATCAGCGCCAGTGAAGCCTGGTGTGAGCGCGGCAACCGCCGCGACGTCGAGTTCGGGGGCCACGCTGATCTTTTTCAAGTGCACGTTGAGGATGTCGATGCGGCCTTGACGGTCGGGGCGGTCGACCAGGACCTGTCGATCGAAGCGGCCGGCCCGCAGCAGCGCCGGATCGAGAATTTCGGGCCGGTTCGTCGCCGCCAGCACGACGATGCCGACACTCGGATCGAAGCCGTCCATCTCGGCGAGCAGCTGGTTGAGCGTCTGCTCCTTCTCGTCATGTCCGCCGCCGGGCATATCGACGCCGCGGGCGCGGCCGAGCGCGTCGAGTTCGTCGATAAACACGATCGCCGGGGCCTGCTCGCGCGCCTGCTGGAACAGGTCGCGCACGCGCGAAGCGCCGACGCCGACGAACATCTCGACGAATTCGGAGCCCGTGATCGAGAAGAAGCGGACGCCCGATTCGCCGGCGACGGCGCGCGCCAAGAGGGTCTTGCCCGTCCCCGGCGGTCCAACGAGAAGCAAGCCCTTGGGGATGCGCGCGCCGAGGCGGCCATAGGTCGCCGGGTCCTTGAGGAAGCCCACGACTTCGGCCAGCTCCTGCTTGGCTTCATCGACGCCCGCCACATCGGCGAACGTCACCTTCACGGACTTATCGGCATAGACCTTGGCACGGCTGCGGCCGATGCTCATCAGGCCGCCATGCTGCCCGGCCATCATCGGGCGCAACAGGAACATCCAGATCAGCACGAACATCGCCGCCGGCATCAGCCACGACAGCAGGTTTTCGAAGAGGCCCGGCGCCGGTTGTCCCGAGAAGGAAATGTTGCGCTTGGTCAGCACGTCGGCGATCTGCGGATCGACGCGAACCGTGGAGAAATGCTGCGGTGCGTCCTTCTCGAGCGGCGGCTTGTACGCGCCGGTGATCTCCGTCGGTCCGACCACCAGGTCGGTGACGCCATCCTTTTCGATCAGGCCCTGGAATTCGCTGTACGGGATGACCTTGATGTGGCCCTGGCCGACAAGCAGGTCCCGGATCAGCAGAACGGCGAAGAAGACCGCGACAAAGTACAGGATGTCGAACTTGAAGACCCGCTTGGCGGGCGCTTTATTGTCACTCTCCATCGACCGCATTCCCGTACTTCTTTGCCGCGCGACGGGCCAATGCGGTTGATACCATCAGCCAGGCACGGCATCGTTCGACGCATCTGTGAGCGTCAGGGCCCACGGAAGTTCGCTGCTGAAGGCGAACCGGGCCCCGCTCGGCCCTGAAAATGCGCGCCCGGGACGGCCGAAACTTTAACTCAGATCAAGATTGCGTCCGGAAAGTCGCTGACCATCAAGCGATATGCACGCCCTCGCGCACCAGCGGAAATGCCGCTCAGACGCGTCGGCGGGGCCGGCACACAACGGCGAGAACTTAATCTCGATTAAAGAATCGGGCGGCCGCGCGGGCTTTATCGGGAGCCTGTCTTCGCCTTTGCGCAAGAAATCATGAAGCCGCGCCCGCGTTCTGATGCAGGCCGAGACGAGACGACGAAAGACGAAGAATGGCCCCTGCCCCCGCCCAGAAGACGTCCGCCCACGTCATCATTGCTCTCCCCGGCAACGAGGCTTTTGCGCAAGCGCTTGTGAACGCCGGCGCCGGCGAGCTAGGCGCAATCGAAACGCGCAACTTTCCCGATGGCGAAACCTATCTGCGCCTCGCCACGGAGGTGGCGGGGAAGGCGGTCCTGCTGGTTTCGACGCTGGCGCGTCCCGACGACGGCTTCCTCCGGCTCGTCTTTCTTGCTGACGCGGCGCGATCGCTCGGCGCGGCCACGGTCACGTTGGTCGCTCCCTATCTTGCCTATATGCGGCAGGATCGCCGCTTCCGGCCGGGCGAGGCCATCACCTCGCGAACCTTCGCACGCCTGATTTCGTCCAGCTTCGATCGGCTCGTCACCGTCGATCCGCATCTGCACCGCTATCCCGCGCTTTCGGCGCTCTATGAGATCCCGGCGCTGACGCTTCATGCCGCACCACTCCTGGCCGACTGGATCGCCGCGTCGGTCGCCAAGCCGCTCATCATCGGTCCGGACGAGGAAAGCGAGCAGTGGGTCTCCGCGATTGCGGCACGGATCGGGGCGCCGCATGCCGTGCTACGCAAGATCCGGCATGGCGACCGCGACGTCGAGATCGCGTTGCCGGACCTTTCGCAATGGAACGGATTGCAGCCGGTTCTGGTCGACGACATCGCTTCGTCCGGCAACACCCTCATCGAAGCGGCAAGCAAGCTGCCCCCGCTCGGATTTGCCCGCCCCGACGTCGCCGTCGTGCACGGCATTTTCGCCGGCGACTCGTATGAGCGGCTGGCGCCGCTTTGCGGCAGGATCGTCTCCTCCGATTCCGTCAGCCACCCGACCAACGCGATCGGGCTCTCGCGGCTGATCGCCGACGCGCTTGCGGCCGCCGATGCGCCCGATCCCGAATTCATTCGTCACCGCCGCCCACCCGAGCCGGTCGATGACGTCGAACGCGCCGGCATCGATTCCTTCCCTGCAAGCGACCCTCCGCCCTGGACCGGCGGGGTCGCGTAAGTCGGCCAACATCCAGAAAACAAATCCACCCAGGAAAGGCAGCAGCGCATGGCCGCGACGACGTCCCCAGCCTTCGAACACTGGCGCGCCGGTTACGGCCCGATCAGGCACAGCGACGAGACGGTCGCGCGCATTCGCGCGCTCGCGCAATCGCCCAAGCTGAACCCGGACGCGCTTTACCGCCTGCTCGCCGCCGCCGACCGGCTGACCGCTGCTGCGATGTGGACGGTCGTCCACATGACCTATGCCAAGCGCGTCGACCTCTCCGGCGCGCCGCTACCGGCCGAAGCCTTCAAGGCGGCCCCGGAAGGGCATACCGGTGGATCGCTGAACATGGTGCCCGCCTTTGTCGGTTACCTCACCGCGAACGCGCTCTCGGCCACCACCCGCTCCTGGGTGATGGGACAGGGCCATTGCGTCGCCGCGATCGAGGCGATCAATGCGCTGACCGGCGATGTCTCCGATGCGCAGAAGGGACGATACGACCGCAGCGAGAAGGGCCTGTCCCAGCTTGCCGCCGATTTCTATTCCTACGCCATCGATGCCGGCGGCCGCCCGGCGGTGCCGATCGGTAGCCATGCCGGACCGAACACGGCCGGAGCGATCTCCGAGGGCGGCTATCTCGGCTTCGCCGAGGTCCAGTATGTCCATGCGCCGCTGCCGGGAGAGAGCCTGGTCGCCTTTCTGAGCGATGGCGCCTTCGAGGAGCAGCGCGGCTCTGACTGGACGGCGCGCTGGTGGCGCGCGGAGGATAGCGGCCTCGTGGTGCCGATCATGATCCTGAATGGGCGACGCATCGAGGAGCGAGCGCAGATCGCGCAGCAGGGCGGCGCTGAGTGGCTCGCCGAACATCTCAGGCTCAACGGCTTCGATCCCTTCGGCATCGACGGCAAAGACCCGGCGGCCTTCGTCTGGGCGATCCTGACAGCCGAGGAACGCCTCGGCCGGTTTATCGCCGAGCCAGGCCGTGCCTATCCCGCCCCCATTCCCTATGTCATTGCCGAGACGGTGAAGGGCTTCGGCTTTCCCGGCGCCGGCACGAACGCCGCGCACAACCTGCCACTGGCTGCGAACCCCTCGCGCGACGCAGCTGCCCGTAAGACCTTCAACGACGCGGCGCGGGCCCTGTTCGTAACGCCTGACGACATCGAGGAGGCGGTCGCCGCGATCGCCGTCCATGGAAAACAGAACCGGCCAGCGGAGAGCAGCCACCCGCTCGCGGTCCGCCATCCGTCAGCGCCGGACCTGCCTGCGTCCGGCTGGACCGAGATCGGCGCGCCGGCCGATTGCGCCATGCACGCGCTCGACCGCTGGTTCGTGCGTCTCGTCGACGCCAATCCCGCCCTTCGGGTACGCGTCGGCAATCCCGATGAGCTGAGTTCTAATCATATGGGTGCGACCCTTGAGCGGTTGCGCCATCGCGTCAACGCGCCGGAGATCGGCGTCGCCGAAGCACGCGACGGCGGCGTGATCACAGCGCTGAACGAGGAGGCGGTTGCCGCCGCGGCCCTTGCGAATAAGGGCGGTCTCAGCCTCATCGTCAGCTACGAAGCCTTTGCGATGAAGATGCTCGGCGGCTTGCGGCAAGAGATCGTGTTCGCTCGCCGCCAGCGTGAGGAAGGCAAGGAGCCGGGCTGGATTTCGGTGCCGCTCGTCGTCACCTCGCACACCTGGGAAAATTCGAAGAACGAGCAGTCCCACCAGGATCCGACGCTTGGCGAGGCGCTTCTCGGCGAGATGTCCGATACGGCGCGCGTGCTCTTTCCCGTCGACGCCAACAGCGCCGTCGCCACCATGGCCTCGGTCTTCGGCGGCCGCGGACAGGTCGCCGGCGTGATCGTCTCCAAACGTGACATGCCGCATCGTTTCGACGGCGAGGCCGCGACCCGCTTCGTCGCCGATGGTGCCGCCCCGATCGAAGGGCAGGCCGAGGACGCGGAGTTGCAGATCGTTGCGATCGGCGCCTACCAGCTAGAAGAGGCGCTCAAGGCCGCGCGCCGTCTGAAAGAGCACGGACGGCGGGTTCTGGTGACGGCGATCAACGAACCGGGCCGCTTCCGCATCCCACGCGACCCGATCGAGGCGCGTTTCGTGGCGACGGACGACGCGCTCAACCGCCTCTTCCGTGTCGGAGTCCCTCGGCTGATCGTATCGCACACGAGACCCGAGCCGATGCTCGGCCTCTTGCGACGGCTCGACGGCGGGCCGAAGCACACCGCGGCCCGTGGCTATATTAGCCGCGGCGGCACGCTCGATGTCGCCGGCATGCTGTTCGCCAACCGCTGCTCATGGGCGCATCTGATCGACGCGGCTGCCCCTTTGGCCGGCTGGTCGCGTGAGGACTTTCTGACGATCGTCGAACGCAACGCCATCGATGGAAAAGGTTCACCCGCCGATCTGTCCACCCCCACGCATTGAAGGACAACATGCTGACACTCACTTCCCTCGGCGGCGCAGGTACGGTCACCGGTTCGAAACATCTCCTTGCCAACGGTGACAAGCGCATCCTGATCGACTGCGGTCTGTTCCAGGGCCTCAAAAACCTGCGCGAGCTGAACTGGGAGCCGCTGCCGATCGCGCCGGCGAGCATTGACGCCGTCATCCTGACGCACGCCCATCTCGACCATTCGGGCTATCTTCCAAAGCTGGTGCGTGACGGCTTTCGCGGGAGAATCTACGCGACGTCCGCTACGCGCGATGTGTCGGAGCTCATCCTAAATGACAGCGGGCACCTTCAGGAGAAGGACGCCGAATACGCCAACCGCAAGGGCTTCTCGAAGCACAAGCCGGCGCTCGCTCTCTATGGCATCTACGATGCTGAGCGCACCCTGGAATTCTTTTCGACCGTGCCCTTCGACAAGCCGGTCAAGCTGCCGTTTGGCGCGACGCTCACGTTCCGTCATGCCGGGCACATCCTAGGCGCTGCGACCGCCGAGGTCGAATGGGGCGGACGCCGTGTCGCATTCTCCGGCGATCTCGGCCGCTATGACGATCCGGTTCTCCCCGATCCGGTCCCGGTGCCGGAGGCGGACTACGTTCTGATCGAATCGACCTATGGCAATCGTCTGCATGATCGGGTGGACGCGACAGAAGCGCTTGGTTCCGTCGTTGAGCGGACGATCGCGCGCGGCGGGACAGTCGTCGTTCCCGCCTTCGCCGTAGGTCGCGCCCAGTCGCTGCTTTATCATCTGTGGAAGCTCAAGACGGCCGGGCGCTTGGCGAAAGTGCCAGTCTATCTCGACAGCCCGATGGCGATCGACGCCACCGACCTCCTGCACGCCCATCGAGAGGATCACCGCCTGACGCCAGAGCAATGCAAGGAAATCTGCGCGATCGCAACCTACACACGCGATGTAGAGGGCTCCAAGGCGATCACGGCGAGCCCCTACCCCAAGGTCGTGATCTCGGCGAGCGGCATGGCGACCGGAGGGCGCGTCCTTCATCATCTGAAAGCCTTCGCTCCCCACGCCCGCAACACGATCCTGTTCTCCGGTTTCCAGGCGGCCGGCACGCGCGGCCGCGCCATGCTGCAAGGCGCGCAAGAGACCAAGATCCATGGTGAGTGGATTCCGGTCCGCGCCGCGGTCGAAGAACTATCGATGCTGTCAGCACATGCCGATTCCAACGAGCTCATGCGATGGCTCTCGGGCTTCCGGCGGCCGCCGTCTCGTGTCTTCATCGTGCACGGCGAGGATGAGGGCTCCGAAGCCCTGCGCATTCGCATCGACCGGGAGCTTAAATGGAACGCCGTAGTTCCCCGGCAGAACCAGAAGTTCGATCTATGATGCTGGCCGACACGACCAATGCCGCCCAACCGACGCTGCGGGTCCGCCGCATCCGCCTGCACACGCAGCACCAGGCAGTGGTCGTTATGCGAACCGATTGCCACGTCTGCCGATCAGAGGGCTTGTCGGCCCGCTCGCAGGTGCTGGTTTCAAACGGCAAAGATGAAGTCCAGGCGACCCTGTTTCAGATCGACGGCGACGGCCTCATCGCCATCGACGAGGTCGGTCTGTCCGAGACCGCGTGGGAACGGCTCGGCCTCAGCGACGGCGATGCGGTCAATGTCAGCCATGCGCCCGCGATCGACTCGCTAGCCAGCGTGCGTCAGCGCATCTATGGCAACCGGCTGGACGCGGGCGCCTTTGCCGCGATCCTGCGCGACGTGGTTGCCGGCCGTTACACGGAAGTCCATCTCGCGGCGTTCCTCACCGCCAGCGCCGCCCTCCCCCTCGACGAGAACGAGACCGCCGATCTGACCGGCGCCATGGTGGATGTCGGGGAACGGATGCGGTGGGACGCGCCGATAGTCGTCGACAAGCACTGCGTTGGCGGCCTTCCCGGCAATCGGACAACGCCGATCGTGGTCGCGATCGTTGCCGCGAACGGCTTGGTCATGCCCAAGACCTCGTCACGCGCCATCACCTCCCCGGCTGGAACAGCCGATACCATGGAGACGCTGGCGCCGGTGGAGCTCGACATCGCCACGCTGAGGCGCGTCGTGGAAACCGAAGGGGGCTGCGTCGCCTGGGGCGGCGCCGTGCATCTGAGCCCGGCCGACGATATCTTCGTGCGCGTCGAGCGCGAGCTCGACATCGACACCGAAGGCCAGCTCGTCGCTTCCGTGCTGTCCAAGAAAATCGCGGCGGGGTCGACCCATGTCGTGATCGACATTCCGGTCGGCCCCACGGCCAAGGTGCGCAGCGAGGAGGCGGCCATGCGCTTGGCGGAGCGCTTGAGCGCAGTCGCGACCCGCTTCAACCTCGCGACGACCTGCGTCCAGACCGACGGCTCTCAACCTGTCGGGCGCGGCATCGGCCCCGCGCTCGAAGCGTTGGACGTGCTTGCCGTCCTGAACAACGCAGCCGAGGCGCCCGAAGATCTGCGTCGCCGCGCCGCCGCTTTGGCCGGAGCCGCGCTCGAGATCGGCGGCAAGGCCGCGAAAGGGGAAGGCGTCAACCTCGCGCTCGCAACGCTCGCCAGCGGCCGGGCCTGGACGAAATTCGAGGCGATCTGCCAAGCCCAGGGCGGCCTTCGTGTGCCGACGAAAGCGTCCTACGTCCATCCGTTGACGGCAGCCCGTGCGGGCCGCGTGGTTCATATCAACAACCGCAAGCTCTCTCGGCTCGCCAAGCTCGCGGGTGCGCCGGAAGCAAAGGCGGCGGGCGTTCACATGGAGGTCAGGCTCGGCGACGAGATCGATCGCGGCCAGCCCCTCCTCCACATCCATACTGAGACGACAGGCGAGCTCGCGTATGCGCTCGATTATGCCGGGCGCGCCGGCAACATCGTCGAGGTCGAGGCTTGAGGCGGCTCTGGCCAGCGTCGATGCGTACCGCGCATCGCCCGGACGGATTCCCCCTCGCTCATCGCCTCATGCATTGGATGGTGCTGGTCCTGTGCCTCATCCAGGTGCCGACGGCGTGGGCCATTCAGCGCACCCACATGGTGCACCTGCTCATGAAACCACGTCCCATCGACCTGTTTCTGCATCAGGTGCATTCCTGGAGCGGTTGGGCGATCCTCGGCCTTGTGCTGGCGCAACTTGTGCTGCGCTTCACTTACGGTCGGCCGGCGCCAGTGCCGGGCCTGTCCCCACTCGAGCGCATGATCGCCGCAGCCATGCATGCGACCCTCTATGCCGTGCTGATCGCGCTACCGGTCACCGGCACGATCGCCACGTATCTGACGTTCGGGATCGCGCCGGTCCACAGCCTGCTCAGCTGGACGCTCCTCGTTCTTGTCCTCCTACATGCGGGCGCCGCGCTTTGGCATCATTTCTGGCGCCACGATCAGGTTCTGCGGCGCATGATCCGAAAATCGCGATGACGCACTCCTTGCGGCATGGCCGCCAGTCGTCCGGAGGTCGGCGATGGAATCACTGATCGCCAGGCTGGGGCTCGCCCTTGCCATTGGCCTGGTCGTTGGCCTCGAGCGCGGGTGGCGCGAGCGCGATGCGCCGGACGGGGCGCGCACGGCCGGTATCCGCACTTATGCCATTACGGGGCTGCTGGGCGGCCTGTTCGCGGCGCTCGCCCGCAGCCTCGAAGCGCCTTCGGTGCTCATTGCGGGCCTCATCGCCTTCACAGCTGTCTTCTCCTGGTACAAGAGCCGCGAAGCCATTCATGATGCCGACTTCAGCGTAACCGGGGTCGTCGCGGGGCTCGGCGTGTTCGTGCTCGGCGCCCTAGCGGTCGTGGGCGACCACCGCGCGGCAGCCGCCGGGGGCACCGCGCTTGCCGTCCTGCTCGCCAGTCGCGATCTCCTCCATGGCCTGCTCAAACGCATTTCATGGGTCGAGCTGCGCGCCGCGCTGGTGCTCGCGGTCATGACAGCGATCGTGCTGCCCCTGCTTCCCGCAGAGCCGATCGATCCCTGGGGCGGCTTCAACCCCCGCCAAGTGTGGCTCTTTACGGTGCTCACCGCCGCGATCTCCTTCCTCGGCTATATCGCCGTGCGAATCCTTGGCACCACGCGGGGCGTGCTGGTTGGTGGCCTGGCGGGCGCGGTCGTCTCGTCCACTGCTGTTACCCTTGCATTGGCACGCACGTCGGCGGCGGGGGAAAATCCCTGGCCACTTGCCGGAGCCGCGACACTCGCTTCTGCTGTCTCGATGCTGCGCGTCGCCGGCATCGTGGCCATCATCGCACCCGCGGTCCTCGGCGTCGCCGGCCTCGCTATTCTCGCAGCGGTGGCCGGCTTGGCGATATGCGGCGCCGTTTTCCTCACCCGTGGTCGCCTTGCGGCGACCAGTGACAGTTCTCCCCGCAATCCCTTCGAGCTTGGACCGCTTCTGGCTTTCGCGGTGCTGTTCGCCGTCGTCTCGACCATCAGCGCTGCTGCGTCGGGATATGCAGCAGGGACGGTTGCGACTTCGGCGGTCTCGGGGGCCTTCGATGTCGACGTCGCGGTTCTGAGCGCGCTGCGGCTTCTTGGATCGACGGCTGATCTCGAAACGGTCGGGCACGCTGTCCTGATTGCGCTTGCAACCAATGCCGCCGGCCGCCTCCTCGTCGCCGGCGCGACGGGGCCGGTTCGCTTTTGGCTTCCTCTCGCGATCGCCTCCGTGCTGGCGGGTGCGGCCGGCTTCGCAGCTTTCATGGCCCTACCGCACTTCGGTTGGCCCGCAGCGACGCCAGTCGTCGGGTGAAAAAATGGCTCGGGCATCAGCACGCCTATCGGTGGCAATGGAATAGGCAAATGCCCCGACAGATTGATCCCGATCAATCATGATTGAAGCGTGCTGAGATATTCTTTTATAAACAGGTCCTCAAGGCAGATGCGTTTACTGGCCAGCGTTGTCGGTTGCATGAGAACGGCGCTGGTTGCCGTGCTTGCGCTCGCCTTGCTCGGCATGTCGGCGGCAAGCGCGCACGTCATGCCCTGCCCAAATACGACGCATTTGGTCGAAAACAATTTGAGCAACGATGGCGCGAGCGATCCTGCGGACGTCCATTCTCAGACCAACGCCATCGACAAGCTGATCGGAACGCACGCGGACCGCTGTTGCACATCGGCGTGCAGCCTTTGCAACGCGCCCGCTGCCACAGGATCGGACGAGAAGCCGCAGCCGATGCTTGTCAAGCATCGGCTCGACCGCGGCGACCCGATTGCCGGCATCTTTATCGGTCAGCCCCACAAACCTCCTCGACGCTGATTCAGCTCAACTACCGCCCCGATGCTTCGGGGTTCGGCGCCCGCCCTCGCGGTGCGCTCAATCAGCACGCCTGGCCCATTCAGGCACGATGAGGACTTACGATCATGAACAGACGCGGTTTTCTTAACACCATACTGAGCGGCACGGCGGCCCTCAGCGCCGGCGCGCTTGCTCGTCCCGCGATCGGCTGGGCGCAGGCGCCCGCTGGCCGCTCGCCCACCAAGCTCGCGGCGGCGAGCCGCACCATCGAGGTCAATGGCCGCGCCGCACGCGTCTTCGGCCTGCTGCAGCCCAATGGCACGCATGGCCTGACATTGGACGCGGAGGCGCTCTTCGATGTTGAGCTATCGAACGAGATCGACCAACCGACACTGATCCACTGGCACGGGCTCACGCCGCCGTGGGAGGCAGACGGCGTGCCCGACAATCCTTTGCCGTTGCTCAAACCGGCAACCAACTATCGCTACACGTTCCCCGTCGGCAACGGCGGCACGCATTGGATGCACGCCCACACGCTGCAGGAGCAGAACCTGCTTGCAGCCCCGCTGATCGTCCGTCGGGCGGCTGATCGGGCGCGCGACGAGCAGGAGGTCGTCATCCTCCTGCACGATTTCTCCTTCACGCCCGTCGAAGAACTGCTCGCGCGATTGAAGCAAGGCCAAGGCCATGACGCGGCGAAGGGATCAGGTGATATCGCCGGCATGCCGATGATGAACCATTCCGGCATGGGGCAGGGCAACATGGGCAAGATGTCGATGGAGGCAATGCCCGGCATGCAGATGGCCGGAATGGACCTCAACGACATCGACTACGACGCCTATCTCGCCAATGAGCGGACGCTCGACGACCCCGAGATTGTGCGCGTTGAGAAAGGCGGCCGCGTCCGCCTTCGCATCATCAACGGCGCAACCGCGACGGGCTTTACCATCGATACCGGCGCGCTCAAGGGCACGCTTCTCGCTGTCGACGGCCAGGACGTTGAACCGATCGTGGGTTCGAGCTTCCCGGTCAGCATGGGGCAGCGCCTCGACATCTCTCTCGAGCTGCCGACCGGCGAAGGCGCCTATCCCGTCCTTGCGCTGCGTGAGGGCGCGGCCGAACGAACGGGTGTGATCCTGGCCACCTCCCGATCCACTGTAAAGCGCGTCGCCAAGGCGGGTGACGAGGCCGGGCCAATTGTCGGGGCCGACCTTGAGCAGCGACTGCGCGCGCGCCATCCTCTGGAAGTGAAGCCGGCGGATCGCAGTTTCACGCTGACACTGACTGGCCAGATGCAGGGCTATGCGTGGGCGATCGATGGCGGCGACGCGCTGCGTGCGCGGCGCCGGCAGCGCATCGAGATCACCATGCGCAACGCATCGATGATGTCGCATCCGATGCACCTGCACGGCCATCATTTCCAGGTCGCCGCCATCAACGGCGCGAAGCTGGCCGGCGCAGTTCGCGATACCGTGCTCGTTCCGCCGGGGGCCTCGATGACGATCGTCTTCGACGCCAACAACCCCGGGACATGGCCACTCCATTGCCATCATCTCTATCACATGGCGACTGGCATGATGGCCTACGTCACCTATGAGGACCTCGGCTGAGCTGCGCGAAGCCCGATGCCGACATCGTCGTCGGCATCGGGCATGTAGCCAGCATGCAGCGCGATCAATTCGACCTGGGTTTGGCTGGCGCGGGCTTCCAGCATTGAGTGCTGAACCAGGCCTGCAAGGGCGCGAGAAGGCCAGCCGAAAAGCAATTGCTGGCTGATTTTCACCCAGCATCAACGGCTTTATCGGAGAGCGGCAACCTTAACTTCGATCAAAGTTCATCGGCGCACACGCTGGCAAACAGTTGACGTCCGCCGCCCGGGTCGAGAGCGTCCCGCCGGGACTATTGCCGCAACCTGTCGAGGAATGCCTGCAATGACACAGGAGAGCTCCGTCCGCGTCGCGGTGAACGGATTCGGCATCATCGGCAAGCGCGTGGCCGACGCCGTGCGCCTTCAGGATGATATGGAACTCGTCGGTGTCTGCGACGTCGCCAACGACTGGCGCCTACGTTCGCTGGATCAGAAGAAAGTTGCGCTCTATGCGGCCACTGATGAGGCTCACGGGGCGATGACGGCAGCCGGCCTCAAGGTCGCCGGCACCCTCGATGCGCTTCTCGATCAGGCCGACATCGTCATCGATTGCACGCCCAAGCGTATCGGCGCCGCCAATGTCGAGCGCTATCGTTCTCGGCGTATCAAATTCATTCTGCATGGTGGCGAAAAGCACGCCGTGACCGGACATTCGTTCACTGCCGAAAGCTCCTTCGCAAGTGCCATCGGTCGCGAGTCCACGCGGGTCGTGTCCTGCAACACCACATCCATTGTCCGCACGCTCTCGGCGCTCAAGCGAGCTGGTCTCCTGAAGCAAGCGCGCGGAACGCTGCTGAGGCGCGCCACCGATCCCTGGGAAAGCGATGCCGGCGGTATCATGAACACGCTCGTGCCCGAGCCGAAGATCCCAAGCCATCAGGGGCCCGACGCGCAAAGCGTGGATCCCGAGCTCGATGTCGTCACCATGGCTGTGAGGGTACCTGAGACGCTCGCTCATCTCCATTACTGGGCGGTCCAACTGACCCGCCCTGCCGATAAGGAGGAGGTGCTTCAGGCCTTCCGGTCGTCGTCGCGCATTGCTTTGATTCGGACCACGGACGGGCTCGCCGCCATCAACACTGTCAAGGAACTGATGGCCGATCTCGACCGGCCACGCGACAATCTCTACGAAGTGGCGCTGTGGGAGGATATGCTTCGCGCCGAAGGTGAAGAGCTGTTCTACGCCTATATGGTGGACAATCAGGCGATCGTCATTCCCGAGACGATCGACGCGATTCGCGCCCTGACTGGCCTTGAACGGGACGCTCACGCGTCCATCGCGCGCACGAACGCTTCGCTCGGCATCCGCCAACGGTTCTTCTGAGGCCATGGGCGGCGTCGGTCATCAAGCAGGGCCGCCTACGTGATCTTCCGGTTCGTCAAGATCGTTGCCGCGGCCACCTCCCTAGTCCTGCTCTATTGGACCGAGCGTCGACATGGCGTCGGTGCCGAGGCTTCGGCCTTGCCAGCCCGTTTACGGCGGACGCTCGATGATCTCGGCGGCAGCTTCATCAAGATCGGACAGGCCCTCAGCATGCGGCCCGATCTGTTCCCGGAGGCATATCTGCGGCAGTTACGCGACCTGCGCGAACACGCGCGGCCATTCTCCGCGCAAGAGGCGAAAGCGGAACTCGAACACGCGCTGGCTCACCCGCCCGATGGCGTGTTCCGGTCCTTCGACAGCGAGCCGTTTGCCGCTGCGTCGATCGCGCAGGTTCATCACGCCACCTTGCACGACGGCAGGGATGTGATCGTCAAGATCAGACGTCCGCACATGCGCGAGCGCATCGATGCCGACATGCGCATTCTCGTTGCCGTCGCCCGGCTCGCTGGGACGGCGATCCCCGGCCTCCGGCGCTTCCAGCTCGAACGCCTCGCCCGCGAGATCTGGACCAATCTCAGGCGCGAAACCGATCTTCTGCAGGAAGCGCGCAATATCCGGCGCTTCTGCAAGGCCTATAAGCAGCGCACCGACGTCTATGTACCGGAAGCGATCGAAGCGCTGTGCAGGGAGTCCATCCTAGTCCAGGTTATGAGCCATGGCCGATCGATCGAGGATCCGGCTGTGGTGCAGGACGGTCCCCGCATCGCGGGCGTTCTCGTTGATTTCTATCTAGAGCAGTTGCTGAAGAGCGGGCTCTTTCATGGCGACCCTCATCCCGGCAACCTCTTCCTGATGGAAGACGGTCGGATCTGCTTTCACGACTTTGGCCTTGTCGGCAATCTCGACCGCACCACAAGGCGCAATCTCGGAATATTCCTTCAGGCCTTCGTTCAGCAGGACGCCGGGTGGATGCTCGACGCCGCCATCGAGCTCTCGCTGATCGACCGCACAGCCGATCGAACGCTTTTCGTACCGGGCCTTGAAGAGATTTTCAGCGACTATTCATCGCTTCCCCTCAAGGATTGGTCGATCGCCGACGCTTTCCTGCGAGTGATTCGGCTCGGCGACGGCGCCCATGTCGCGGTGCCCTACAACCTCATGGTCCTCGTCCGCACGCTCTTTCTCATCGAAGGCTGCCTGCGCCGGCTGGATCCTGACTTCAACGTCCTCGACAATCTCATCGCCAAGGGTGAAGCCGCGATCGCCGATACGCTCGGCGGTGAGCCCGAGCGGGCTGCCATGGCGCGTCTCAAGACCGAGCTCGCGCTTTTGGCCCAGGATCTGCCTGCGTTGCTTGCTTCGCTGCTGCATCGCGCCCATCGGGACGGGAAAGAACCTGCTCTCGGGGTGCGCATCGCGCATTCGGAGGAACTCGAGCGGAGGCTGGATCGCCGCGCGGCGCTCCTGGCGCTCGCACTCCTGTCGGTCGGCCTGCTGGTGGCTTCCGCCCTGCTCGCGCAGGTAAATACCGGACCTCACGTGCTGGGGGTGCCGACGGTGGCCCTGATCGGCTTCGCCATCGCGATCTGGCTTTGCCTGCGCGTCGCGCGCTCGGCGCGTTCGCTCTGGCGAGATTGAGTTCCCAGGCGATTACGCCACGCCGAGCGTGGCGCCCTTGCGCCAGATCAGCGCCAGCAGATAGGCGGAGATCACCGCGCCGCCAAAGCAGAACACCGAGATGTAGGCGTAGGAGAAGAACACGTAGGTGACGATGAGGACGCCGGCGACGAGCAAACCGAATATTTTGATCTCCCAGTCGCGCACCAGCAGGAACGGCACGATGACGACGGTGGCGTAGATCGCATAGGTCACGATCCGCGAGACCAGACCGTCGAGCAGATTGATGTCCTGGTAGCGGACCGCCCAGCGCAGGAACGTCGTCGTCAGCCAGCCGTCATGGACAAAGTACGGAACGAACTGCAGGCCTCCCAGCATCGCGCCGGCGATGACGAACAGAAGGATGATGTTGCGGCGTGCGCTGCGCTCGAGAAAATACGCCGAAACGGGCACCCAGATTGGCCAGACAATCCATGTGAAGAACATATAGAGCAGCGAATACTGAGCGATATGGTGCGCATTGCCGGCGTGGCCCTCGATCCACACCAGTCCTTCCACCAATTGTTGTAGGCCGAACAGGAAAGGCAGCGTCGCGATCATCAGGTAGCGGCGATCCCGCCGCCAGGCCGACGCGGCGGCGACGGCTCCAGCCGGGATGAGGATGGCTGCGGCGTCGAGACTGACCTCTGCGGACAGGCACATCTCAGGCGGCCGCCTGCACCTGATTGACTGCGCGTCCGGCCGCAAAACCTTCGACGTTAGTAATCGTAGTCTCCATGATGCGCGCCAGGGCCGTGTCGGTGTTGTAAGCATTGTGCGGCGTGACTAGGACGTCAGGGAACCGCAACAGCACGTGATTGGCGACCAGCGCCTTGAGATCGGACGCATGGACCGTTTTGTCCTGGCGAAAGATTTCGGCTTCCTCCCGGATCAGCGGCTCCTGCGGCAGCACGTCGAGACCGGCCGCGCGCAGCTTGCCGTTCGCCAGCGCCCGGACCAGCGCTTCGGAGTCGACCACATTGCAGCGCGCCGCGTTGATAAGGATGGCGCGATCCTTCATCGCCGCGAATTGCCGCTCGCCGAGCAATCCCACCGTCGACGGCGATGACAGCAAAAGCCGCGTCATCACATCCGCCTGCGCCAAGACCTCGTCGAGCGGCCCATAGGTGAAGCCCAGCCGTGTTGCGGCGGCCGCGTCCTGAACTTGATCGAAGGCGACGACGCGCATGCCGAACTCGCGCGCGATCTCGATCGTGCGGCGCCCGATGCGCCCTGTCCCGACACCCGCGATGATCCTGTCACGCAATCCGAGGCCCGTATGCCAGCCATCGAGAAGCCGCCGCGCCGTGTAAGCGCGACGCTCTTCACGATGTTGCGCGCCAGCGCCAATAGCAGCGCGAAGGCGTGTTCGGCGACTGTCGCGTCCCCTAATCCGGCACATTGGCAATGGCGACGCCGTGCTCGCGGCAGGCGGCCAGGTCGATATGGTCATATCCCGCCGAACGGGTTGCGGTGAGTTTCAGCTCGGGTAATCGATCGATGATGCCGGCATCGAGGCGGAGGCCACGAAAGGACTGATCACCTCCGCGTCCTTGAATTCGCCGACCGTGGTGATGTTGAGCGGAACCTTCGTGCAACGGACCTCGTGCCGGCGCATCAGTTTAGCGCAGGCTTTCTTCTCTCAATCTCCCGCCTCGAACAGAACAACTCTCATCCAGGCTCCTTCTCGACTGTCAAGTCATCCTTAAACCCCGATCCCACCACGCTGTCGACCACCATCCGCACGACGTCGATTTCCTCCTGGGAGTGCATGGCGCCTGCAACGTGCACCCGGCCCGCTGCTACATGGAGCTCCGGCTGCCGGCGCAACACGGTGCCGGCCTCCTTAAGCCGCGCATGCAGGGCGCGCAAGACAGCGTCATCGCCCCGGATCTCGGCATCCGGCCTGCCCACTGAAATGACCTTGAGCAGGTCGACCCGGCTGACGATGCCCACCAGCCGCGCGCCGCGCAGCACCGGCAGACGCTTGATCCGATGAACGCCGAGGAGCTGTGCCACCTGAGACAGCGGGGCATCCTCCTCGATCGTCAGGACCGGCGACGACATGAGCGCGCCGACCTTCCAGCTCCGGCTCCGGACATAGGCGCGGGCGCGCGCCTCCACCCCGCCGTCCCCGAGGGGCGTTCCAAGCTCGGAGCGCCGCAGCAGGTCGCCTTCCGTGACCAGGCCGACTAGGGCCTGGGCGTCATCGAGCACCGGCAGGCCGCTGACATGTTCACTGAGCATGATCTGCGCGGCGTGCCAGACGCTGTGCTCGCGGCTGATCGTGACCAGCCGCGTCGACATCACATCCCTCACGCGCATCGCTCGTCTCCCTGTCAACGCAAGTAGGCTTCGGTGACGTAGCGGCGCATCATCCGATGAGAATTGAAGGACGGGCCAATCTTGCTGATCGCCTGCTTCATCATCCAAATCCAGCGTCCCCGATCACCGTGGTAAAGCGGAAGCACCATGTCCCTAAGCTTGTCGTACAGAGCGCCCGCGTCATTCGCGTCGGCGCCATTGCTGGGGATCGACCAGCCCGTCACGCCATCGACGCAGCCTTCGATCCACCAGCCATCAAGGACGCTGAGATTGAGCACACCGTTGAGCGCGGCCTTCATCCCGCTGGTGCCGGAGGCCTCGAGCGGCGGCAGCGGCGTGTTCAGCCAGACGTCGCAGCCGGCCACCAGCGCCGCGGCGATGTCGAGATTGTAGCCGGGCACAAACACCACCGGGACCGCCCCGTCCAGCGCGTCGATATGCGCGGCGAGCGCTCGGATCGCCTCGTGCCCGCCGCGGTCACTCGGATGCGCGAGGCCGGCCAGCACAATCTGAAAAGGTTGCCCGTTTGCGATCTCACGCAGCCGATCCAGGTCGGAGAAGATCAGCTCGGGGCGCTTGTAGGCGGTCATACGCCGCGCATACCCGATCAGCAGCAAATCGGGACGCAACTGCTTGCCCGTTGCCTGGGCGATGCGCGCCAGCAGATCGCGCTTGGCGGTCTCGTGCGCCGACCAGAGCGCACCGTCGTCGATCTGGTCGGCGAAGGCGAGGACTTCGGGCTCATGCGCCCAATTCGAAAATTGCTGCTCGAAGAGCTTGGCGATGGCGCCATGCGTCCATCGATGGACATGGACGCCGTTGGTGATCGAGGCGATCCTATAGCCTGGAAAGAGCTTGCGCGTCGTCTCCGCATGTCGGCGGGCGACGCCATTGACATAGCCGCTGAGATTCAGCGCTAACCGCGTCATGTTGAGCTGATCGGCGCCGGCGAGATGCGTCAGGACATCGCGTTCGATGTAGTCGCCGAGCACACGCTGGACGAGATCATAATCGAATTTGTCGAATCCGGCCTCCACGGGCGTGTGCGTCGTGAACACGCAGCGCTCGCGAACCGCCGAGACGTCGTAGCCGCGAGTCGGATCCGACGCACCATCAGCGTCTGGCCGCTGGGTCTCCCGCAGCAAGGGCAGCGTCAACAGCGCAGCGTGGCCTTCGTTGAGATGATACTTCTCGACGCGGAAGCCGAGCGCGCGCAACACGCTCTTGCCGCCAATGCCGAGCACGATCTCCTGCTTCAGCCGATAGGCTTGGTCGCCGCCATAGAGCGCATCGGTGATCCGGCGATCCTCGACGGCGTTTTGCTCGAGATCGGTGTCGAGCAGCACGACCGGAACGATATGCCCGAGCGGGCATTCCAGCCCATAGAGCCAGGGCCGCACCCACATGGCGCGCCCCTCGATCGACATCGCCACCATCTGTGGCAGGGCTGTCGCGAAATCCTGCGGCGCCCACGGGTCGGCCTGGCTGATCTGCCCATGACGGTCATCGATCGCTTGCCGCACATAACCCTGCCGGCTCACGAGCGTGACGAACACCATCGGCAGATCGAGATCGGCGGCCGAGCGCGCCGAGTCGCCGGCGAGCACGCCAAGCCCCCCGCTGTAGGTATGCATCTCGGCGCGAAGCGCGATCTCCATCGAGAAATAGGCAAAGCGCGTCCGCCGGACAGACCGATCCAGAAAATCCAACAATGCTCTCCCGGCGTGAGGCCAGTCCGCTCGTTGGCGCCGCTCGCGCGGCCGCCCGATTATTTCTTCTTCTTGGCAGCTGTTGCGGCCTCACCCGCCGCTTCGGGCTCGGCGCCCTCCCGGACGATCTCGGTTTCGGCCCGCAGCCAGTGCTCTACGTCGTGGCCCTCGGGGCAACCCTCGTGCACCCAGATCTCATACGCCCGCAGCTCGATATTCGGCCGAAGGACATTCTGCTCCGGGGTGGCCTGCGCTTCTGACATGATCCTGCTCCTTCATCGATGTCGGACTGGGTTGGGTGCCCGGGAGCTTCTGCTCGCGCCGCGCCGTCATCGTTGATGGATGTTAAAGATAGCTGCGGCCGCTGCTTCTTTTAGTAACGCGCGAAGACCTGTCGCCCCCGCGGACCAAACAGCACCACGTCATAGCGCTCCGCTTGACCGGCGATCTCCATGCCGGGAGACCCCGCGGGCATGCCGGCGACCGCAAGGCCTGTCGCCGTAGGCCGTTCGGCCAGGATACGGAGGATCTCCTTCGCCGGCACATGGCCTTCGATCACATAGCCTGACAGCATCGCCGTGTGACACGATTGCAGATCGGACGGCACGCCGAGCCGTGCCTTCAGAGGCGCAAGATCGTCCAGTAGCTTGTCCTCGACCGAAAAGCCTGCCTGACGCAGATGGGCGGTCCAGGCCGAGCAGCAGCCGCAGCTCGGCGAGCGCGTCACCTCGATCGGCGTGCCGGCGGCCGAGACGGACGTGATGCCGATGGCGACAAGCGAAGCACCAAGCCCTCCGGCAAGGCCCATGACTTTTCTGCGGCTGAAATTCACGATGATCTCCTTTGATATGAAAATGCCGTAGGGCTCGATCATGGCGCGCGATCGATGGCGCCACGCGAGCGGCGCGGCTTTGTCGCCTCGCCCTGTTCCAGATCGGCAAGGATCGGGCAGTCGGGACGACTGTCTCCGGAGCAGCAGGACGCCAGATGCTCCAGCGTCGCCGCCATCTCCTCCATTTCCAGGATACGTCGGCGCAGGTCAGCGATGCGGGCCAGCGCGATCCGCTTCACATCAGCGCTTTGCCGGCCGCGGTCCCGCCAGAGCTGCAGCAGTTCCTCGATCTCCGCCATCGAGAAGCCGAGATCGCGCGAGCGCCGCACGAAACGCAGCATGTGCACGTCGGTCGTCGAGTAATCCCGATAGCCGGCGGTCGTCCGGCCAGCCTTCGGGATCAGACAGCTCTGCTCATAGTACCGGATCATCTTGGCACTGACGCCCGAAGCGCGCGCAGCCTCACCAATATTCACGCCGCGCTCCTTTCCAATGCTGCAGACGCGCCAGCCGATCCTTTCACCCCTTGGTGTGAAGAGTCATGCACGCCCGGCGCAACCCGCAAACGGAAGCGCCGCAGGCGCAGCGCATTGCCGAGCACGAAGACGCTCGAAAGCGACATGGCCCCGGCAGCCAGCACGGGCGACAGCAAGATGCCGAACCCCGGATAGAGCACGCCCGCGGCGACCGGAATGAGCACGACGTTGTAAGCGAAGGCCCAGAACAGGTTCTGCCGGATATTGCCGATCGTGGCCTTCGACAGCGCGAGCGCATCGGCGACGCCCTTGATGCTGCCCGACATCAACACCACGTCGGCCGCCTCGATGGCAATGTCCGTGCCAGTGCCGACCGCAAGGCCGACATCCGCTTCTGCCAGCGCCGGCGCATCATTGATGCCATCGCCGACGAAGGCGAGCTGCCCATAGGCTTGCTTGAGGCGGCGGACCGCCTCAACCTTGCCTTCCGGCGGCACTTCGGCGACGACCTCGTCTATGCCGAGCTGACGCGCGATGGCGCTGGCGGTGCGGGCATTGTCGCCGGTGATCATGGCGACCTTCAGCCCCAGAGCGTGCAACGCCGCGATCGCGTCGTGGCTCGTGGCCTTGATAGGATCGGCGACCGCGATGACGGCGGCGAGCTTGCCGTCGATCGCGGCATAGAGCGGCGACTTACCCTCGTCGGCGAGCCGGCTGGCGGTCGCCGCGAACGACGACACATCGAGGCCGAGCGAGCGCATGTAGCGATCGGCGCCGATTTCCAGGCGTGCGCCGCCCGCATCCGCGGTGACGCCGAAGCCGGTAATCGACTCGAACCGGCTGACCTCCGGCAGGCGCAGGCCCTCATTCGCTGCTGCGTCCACTATCGCCCGCGCGATCGGATGCTCGGACTTCGCCTCAACGGCGGCGACGCGGGCCAGAACGCCGCCGCGGTCGAACCCCTCGGCCACGTCGAGATCGGTGAGCACCGGCCGGCCTTCCGTCACGGTGCCGGTCTTGTCGATCGCCACAACCTTGGCGTCCTTCAGCACCTGCAATGCCTCGCCCTTGCGGAACAGAACGCCCATCTCGGCGCCGCGCCCGGAGCCGACCATGATCGACGTCGGTGTGGCGAGCCCCATCGCGCAGGGGCAGGCGATGATGAGCACGGCGACCGCATTGACGACGGCGAAGGTAAGTGCCGGGTCCGGCCCGAAGACCAGCCAGATCACGAATGTCGCCGCCGCCACGGCCATGACCGCCGGCACGAACCACATCGTGACCCGATCCACCAGGGCCTGGATCGGCAGCTTCGACCCCTGCGCCTCCTCGATCATGCGGATAATCTGCGCGAGCACCGTCGCATCACCGATAGCGGTCGCCCGAACACTTAGCGCGCCTTTCTGGTTGACCGTGCCCCCAACGACGGTGCTCCCCGCCGCCTTGGCCACCGGGATCGGCTCGCCGGTGATCATTGATTCATCAATGTAGCTCTCGCCCTCAAGCACGTCGCCGTCGATCGGTACGCGCTCGCCCGGCCGAACCTCAACCACGTCACCCGCCCCCACCTCGCCGATGTCGAGGTCGACGACGCTGTCGCCACGGCGTACATGCGCGATCCTCGGCTGCAAGCCGACCAAGCGCTTGATTGCCTCGGAGGTCCGCCCCTTGGCGCGCGCCTCGAGGAAGCGGCCGAGCAGGATCAAGGTGACGATCACCGCCGCGGCTTCGTAATAGACGTTGACCGTGCCGAGCGGCAGGAGCTGCGGCGTAGAGGTGGCAACCAGTGAATAAAGATAGGCTGCAAGCGTGCCGACAGCGACGAGCGAGCTCATATCAGGCGCGAACCGCGCCAGCGCCGGCAGGCCCTTCGTATAGAAACGCCGCCCCGGCACGAAGAGGACCAGCGTCGTCAGCGCAAACTGGATGTACCAGTTCGCCTGCATGCCGATGGTTTGCATGATCAGGTCATGGATCGCCGGCACGAGATGCGAACCCATCTCTAGCACGACGATCGGCGCGGTGAGCAGCACCGCCACGGTGAGATCGCGCTTCAACCCGGCAGTCTCCGCCTCCTTGCGCGCGACCGCCGACGCATCCGGCGACCCGGCAGCGACGACGCGAGCGTCGTAGCCGGCATCCTCGACGGCATTGACGAGCAAGGCCGCGTCGATCGATCCTTCGACCGTCGCGCGCTCGGTGGCAAGGTTCACCCGCGCAGCTGCGACACCCGGAACGGAGGCCAGCGCCCGCTCGACCCGCGCCACGCAGGAGGCGCAGGTCATGCCTTCGATGGCGAGCTCCGTTCGTGTCGATGGAACGGTGTAGCCGGCACCCTCGACCGCGGCAACCAGCGCCCCATAGGCGATCGGGCCAGAACCCGTCACCTCCGCCCTTTCGGTAGCAAGGTTGACACTGGCGGTCTCGACGCCTGGCACTGCCTTCAACGTCTTCTCGACACGTCCCACGCAGGACGCGCAGCTCATGCCTTCGATAGGCAAGATCACCGCGTTTCGGGCGATAGAGACGTCCCTGACTGGCGCATTCATGGCCATAACCTTCCGCACCTGATGCAGATCTTGAATGAAAGGTGGGGCTTCCAGCCGTGGGAAGGTCAAGGCCAAAAAAGGTGTCGCCGCCTCTTGACCTTCCCACGCTGGAAACCGCCATCTCGATGATCACGAGAGACAAAAGGAGATCCTCATGAAGTTCCACATCAAGAACATGACCTGCGGCGGCTGCGCCCGCAGCGTGACCAAGGCGATCCAGAGCGTGGACGCCCAGGCCGAAGTCACGATCGATCCCAACACCCGCAAGGTCGAAGTCGCCTCGCAGCACCCGCGCGCCGATTTCGAGGCAGCATTGCAGCGCGCCGGTTATCCGGCCGCCGCCGCGTGACATCTTCTCGAATTTTAGGGTCTGACAGATCCGGGATGGGTCGCACAGTACTCTCTGAACAGTAACGGGTAGCCGGTCACCCGAAACATTCGTACTTCTGGCGCGTTCCCTTGCTGCGCCGCAGTCACGGTGGCCGACCGAATACTTAACCAAGGAGAGGAAGCGGCCGATGAATGAGACAGCTCATCATCAAGGACACAGCCACTCCGGAGCGCGCGCATACTGGATGCTCGGCCTCAATCTGTTGTTGAGCCTGATCGTCATGTACCTCGTGATGTACACGATGATCGACGGCTGGCCGGACTATCGCAACAACATCAATATGCTCTACATGGCGCTTACCATGTGGGCCCCGATGGGCATCCTCATGCTCATCACTATGGGTGGCATGTACCAGGACGGGCGAACGAATTTTTTTCTCTATGTTATGTTCGCTTTAGTGACGCTCGGCTCGTTTTGGGCGACGCGCAACCAAGCCCTTGTCGATGACCGCCAATTCATCCAGTCTATGGTTCCGCATCATTCGGGCGCCATCCTGATGTGCCGGGGGGCCAAACTTCAAGACCCAGAACTAGTCAAGCTTTGCCAGGACATCTCCCAAGGGCAGCGCCGCGAAATCGTGCAGATGAATGCGATCGCCGCGCGCCTGCGCTGAGCCACTATTCGTGCCCCTTAGACCTCAGTTCGTTGAGCCAAGCGCTATGTGACTGGCTAGTTCCTGTCCCTATTGTCAGCTTTGATAGTGAGATTCTCCGTCGATTGGACACAGCGTTAGCTTTTCCACAAGTATTCCATACGGCGGACAGTCGCTCCACATGGCGAGCATCTAAAATCACTCGAGTCACAAGATGACCCAGCATCTTCTGAAAACCTGGGACTTCATCGAGAGGATGGAGCAGGCACCGGACACCAGAGGCGTCGAGCGCTGCCTGATGGATCTGGCCGAGTTGTTTGGATTCACTACAGTCTTCGGTGGAGTGGTACCGGGTCACGATGCCACGCGCGACGAAATCCCATCCCGCATCCTCGTTCAGCGAATGCCGGTCGAATGGACGAGGCGCTACAACGATCGCGACTACGTCTTCCGGGACCCAATCGTTAGTCATCTGCAGAGCGCGCGAGCGCCCTTCTCGTGGGACGAGGCGTACGCAGCGTCCCCCAACGCTGCCGATGTGAAACTGATCCGCGGCGAGGCCGGTGAATTTGGCCTCCGCGCCGGCCACGTCGTGCCGGTGCCGACGCTTGACGGAAGCCTCGCGACCATTTCGTTTGGGGGCGACACACCGGAAGTGAGCGCCGATGCGAAGGACGCGCTGTCCTTCGCAGCCGCCTATGCCGTCGGCCGACTCCTGCACGTGCCGCGCCGGGCCGTCGACATCGAGGTCGCCATGACCCCGCGCGAAACCGACGTCCTGCTCTGGGCGGCGGAGGGCAAGAGTGATTGGGATATTGCAACGATCCTCGGCATCTCCCGTCCGACCGTGCTCAAGCACATGCGCTCGGCGCGAGACAAGCTCGACGCGATGAACCGTACCCACGCGGTCGTCAAGGCCATTCGCGGCCGGCTCATTCCGTGACCTTTCTCCCAGAGCCCTCCCATGCTCGACCCGGCCGTCGGCAGCGTCAGCGGTTCGACCGCGACGACGTGCCCATGCTTTGGCCCTTCTGGGACTGAGCCTCCGCCTTCTGGCTCGCCTCGATGTCGCGGATGATCTGCTCCTGCTCGGCGCGCAGGCGCGCAAGCGCATCGGTTTGCACGACGGCCGGAGACAGCGGCTGGCCAGGATGCTGAGCCAACGACCGCGCAGCTTCGGTAGCGGCCGCCGCCTCCCGCGCCTCCTGCGCCGCCGACCTCTCCATCCCCGCCACCACGGCGCGCTCTGCGCGGAGCTCGCGCTGGGTGGTGGCATTGAGCCCGGCCGTCGCCTCTTCCTGGCGCTCCGCCTCAACGGCTCGGTCGGCCAGGCGAGCCGCAACGACGGCCTCTTGCACTTCCCGGACCTGCATCTCGCGCGCGCGCTCGACGAGCCGGGCGCTATTGGCGCCAGTGACGGCTTCGACCTCCGCCGGGGTCATGCGTTCGACACCGCGCTCGGAGGCACGCTGGAGATCGACGCGGTTGGCAAGTGTCTCCAGATAGCGGGCGGACGCTTCGCGGAACTGCTGCTTCGTCTCGCCGTCGAGAAGGTCGCCGGTGCGCGACACCGCCTCGTTCATGAGGCGCAGGTCTCGGACCATCTGCTCTGATGACACGGCCATTGCAGGTTCCTCCTTTGTGAGCTGGTCAACCCGTCGTTCGATAGTGTGCAAGATGGCTCCGACGGTCTGTGCCATCAGCAGGCGTTCGAGCATGTCCCTCGCGATGGGATTGCCAGGCTGATCCGCCGACACCGTCTTCCACGCGACGATGCTCTCGTTGACGACCTTCCGGTCGTCATCCGATCTTGGGAGCCGAATGGGATTGGTGCGAGCCGTCTCGATGCGCTGCCGCGCATTGTCGATCAGTCGCCGGTTGGCCGGATCGGCAGCATAAGCGCGATCGCGCGCCTCACGCGAGGCGCGTGGCCGCTCCGCCGTATCGACGATAGCCTTGTCTCTTGGCCCATAGCTTTGCGAGGAGGCGCGCTCACGTGCCGATGTCGCCACGATCCTGAGGCCCTCGACCTGGGCGTGCTGCGCATAGGCCTGGCGCCACTCACGGAAGGTTTCCGGACCGGGGTGGATCTTCTGGCCCGACTCGCTTTTCACAGCGATGACCGCGTGCACATGGATGTGGCCGGCGGATTCCTTGTCGACATGAACACCGAACATGAACTTATGGTCGGCGAACCGGTCCTGCAGGAAAGCCCGGGCGGCTCGACGCAGGGCCTCTATTTCGGTGCCAGCCTTTGCCGACAGCATGAGGTGCATCGTATCGCGGACCGACTGCGAGCGCAGTGCGGGTCCCCACTCCCTGCCGGCAATCCGGGTCTCGGCGACGTCGGAGATGGTCTTGCCGCGATCGTCGCGCGCCGCTCCATGCTCGATGAGCTTGTTCAAGCGAAAGGTGACGCCGTCGCGGCCATGATTGCTCATGCCGGGCGTCACATGGACGGCATCCGCTCCTATTCCGGTCGCGGCCTGAACCCGCTCGCTGATCCGGGCCTCCGAGGCCATATCGAAGCGCTTCTGCGCGACGCCGCGCTCGTCATCGCCCGCCGGCGCGCTGCGAACACGGAACCGCTCCTTGGCGGTACCGGCCAGTGCCACCACCAGACATGCCTCGAGCTCTCCTGAGGCGGTCGTATCGAGCCGATAGGCGTAGCGATGGCCCGCAAACCCCGCGGCGATCGCCTTCTCGTAGATCTCGCGTCCCTCGTCGGTATCTCGCACGCCGTGCAGCTTCATCCGGACCGCGGCGACATCCTGGCTTTCGGCGCGCTTCGAAAACGACGTTGCCCAGGCCTGGATCTCGTCGGCCACGGCCTCGCGGTCGGTGAGCATCCGTCCATCATGCGTCTCAAGAGGCACGTCCTCACGCTGAACATATCGACCCGTCCTGGTCGCGCGGGTCGCACCATGTGCATAGGACAGGACTTTGACGACCGCGGGCTGGTAGCCCGCCGCGAGCTGACGCGCTCGGCCGACAGCCCCCTGCCCTGCCCCGCCGCTCCCGCCGCCGATCGGCGCCGAGCGCGATGGACGGGCGGAACCCAGCTGCGCGCCAGCCCCGCCGCCTGATGCCTCCTCCAGGGAGCGCGAGCGCTCGTCATCCCGGCCGCCGGTAATGGTCTCCCCGCGGATGATCCTGTCGGCCGACGGCGTGTTCGCGGGCGGCGCACTGCGCGCGGAGCGCCGCCTCTGCTCGTCGTCCAGCAGACCCACTCCCTGCCGCGCCCGCGCGTCCGCACTGATTGCGGTGCGCGTCGCCTCGACCCGCGCGATCCACCCCGCGATCGCGCCCGCGCGGTTCACGCTAGATCCTCACCGTGGATCTCATTCGGCAAGGCAAGCTTCGCCTCCCGTCGCAGCTTCGAGCCGTAGGCGACGGTCATCTCGGTCAGCTCGTCATTCACCGCGGCGACAATCTCGTACAGGCCACGCCAAACCGGCTCAGTGTCTTCGATCCGCACCGCCTGGCCACGGTGGATCGCACGCAGCACCTGCGAAAGGTTACGGCCGACCATCCGAACCTGACGGGCGAGCTCGACAACGGCGCGCGTGTTCTCGGCCGACAAGGCCGGCCCGGCCTGCACCGACGCGCGGATCAGCCGGCGCACGACTTCAGCCTTGGGCAGCCCGAACAGCACCACCGCTTCCTGCAGGCGAGCCTCGTCGGCCTCCGACAGCTCGGTCCGAAGCCTCGGCTTGTGTCGCGGACCTTTCACGGAGCTGGTCATACGCGCTCCCCTGCCCTTCCCGGTCGCCCGGCATCCGGCCGCCTGGCCGGAGCCGCATGCGCCGGCATCGACACGATGCCGACCCTGGCGCACCCGCGCCCTCTTCGGCTGCGTCCAGCAGCCGTCCCCCGGTTTGGCCCACAAACCGGTATCTTGTCAACCAACATCTAATAAACTGTATGTAACACCGACAATCCAAGACACTCGCACCTTCAATCCCCTCCACCTGGAACTCCACTGGCCACCTGGCACGGAGCGCCACCGAACTGCGGTATTGCTGCAATACGTTAGTTCGCGGTGCCGGCAATTCCGCATCGCGCGAGTTCGGAAATCTCTCAATGCCGCAACCCGGCAGAGCTATATATCGCCTGTACCGCAGTGCTGGACACCCGCAACACCGCATCGCCGACATGCCGCCTCGCCGCACTCCCATTTCACGGCAATGCCGCACAACCGGAGAAACGGAACGACACATTGCAGAAGAGACATTATATTGTATGTTCGTCTTCATCTCACATCCGTCTTGAATCGGAGGCAGCCGTGCCAAGCGTCTTTGCAGTGGCGAACCCGAAGGGAGGCAGCGGGAAGACCACCGTCGCGATCATTCTCGCCGGCGAGTTCGCCAAGCATGGCTATGCGGCCGCCATCGTCGATGCCGACCCGCAGGGCTCGTCCTATCAGTGGCATGCCTCCTCGGTCGCCCGTGGCCTCAGCCCTGCCGGCGTCGACCTGGTGCGCGCGCCTGACGAAGGCGCCCTCGTGCAGGCGGTCGAGCGGCTCGGCGGCTACGACGTCATCGTCATCGACACGCCCGGCTATTATGGCGACGTTCTGGTGCAGTCGGCGCTACGGGCCGACCTCGTGGTGCTTCCTTGCAAAGTCCACACCTTCGATGCCTCGCAGGTGGTACGCACCATCCGCAATCTCGAACAGCATGCGGCAGCCGCGCAGCTCCCGATGAGCCAGCATCGCGTGCTGTTCAATGAGTATGACAGCCTGGATCGCAACACCCGGCCCCTGCGCGAGGTCGTCGCCTATCTTGATGCAGAGCAGGTGCAGGTCTGCTCAAACGCGCTCTACCGGCGCGTGACCTTCCGCACCATGACGAGCGGGTTCGGCACGCTCTACCAGATGCCGGACAAGGATGAATCGGTACGAAAGGCCCGCTACAATGCCGACCAGGTGGTGCGGGAGCTGCTCGCCGCGAGCCAGCCGGCCTCCGACGGCGAGACGGCGGCATGAGCGAGGACGCCACCAACCCGAAACTGGACCGCCCTGCCCTGCCCCGCGACGCCTATCGTACCCAGCGAGCGGCAACCCCGGCGTCTAGGACCTCGGCCATTCAGCCGGTCGTGGTCACACCTCACTATGAAGACCCCGTCGCACCGCGACCTCGGCCTGATGCGCCAAAGCCCGCGACGGCTGTCCATAAGGAGTCGCGAAATCCACCGCGGGAAGGCTGGCGGCGCAATCCTTTCGAGGGCTATGGTGAGCGCACGTCGCAACGTCCCTATGCGCTGCGCCTGCCCGATCCGATCGATCTTCTGCTGCGCCAGCATGCAGCCGAGGAGCGCACCCAACCGCTCCGCATCGTGGATCGAGCCCTGTACGACTACTTCAAGCGGCTCGGCCGCCTGCCACCGACGACGGAATGAAAGCGGCGGCAGCGTGCCAAGGCGCCGGCGCGCAGAAGCCTTCGTCAGGTTTTTCGACTGGGAAGAAAGGATGGAAGTTGTGAGCGTGCCGGACCGGCGCCGTCGTCGCGGCGGGCGCCGTGCACCGCCATTACCATCCGCCAGACCGAGAACTGGCCGGCCTGCGCCCGACGAGTGAGGTTCCTGAGATATCCGCCCGGGCTCCTGATCGCGACACCACGCTGGAGGATTGCGGCTAGGACCATCGCGGCGGTCTCCCGCCCGAGCGACTCGCAGGCCTCGGCCCAAGCGCTCGGGCTGATTCCGAGCATCGGTCGCACAATCGTTGCCGCGGCGATGAGGTCTCGACGCGTGTGAATGTCACCACGAACATAGTCCATGATGTCGGGGCAGGCCTCCAGTACCAGGGGCAGAGGGACGTCGCGCTCGCCTGTAGCTCTCTCGGGATCCCCCGCCGGATCGCCCGTCACCGAGCTCTGTTCTGGATCGCGAAGCGGCGTCTCGTCCGTACTGGGCGGTGTCGATGGGAAGGCCGCGTCCAACAATGCATGGACCTTATGCCCGAGCTCGTTGAGCTCAGCCACGATCAATTCGAGCTCGCGCGGTGACGACGTGCGCGCAATCGCGGCAACGATGGTCTGGTAGCGCCGGTGATAGGAGGCCCAGTCTCCGGGTAGCCCGGCATCGAGACCGGCGGCGATCATCTTCACAATGTCGCGCCGGGCCAGCGATATCTTCATCCTGTGCGCGTCGAGCGCTCGCAGACGTTCGCGCACAGTGTGCGCGAGCGCCGCGAACTCCTCCGCACGAGCGACAAGGGGGCTTAGGTCGAAGCCGAACGCCTGCTCGATCTCGCCGGCTGGCGTCTTTCGCGCGAACCTCTTGCCGTTGGCGCTATCCCGTCGCAGGACAATCCCCCGTGCCACAAGCGCCGCGAGGTGCCGGCGCAGCGTCGACGGGGCCATGCCGTTCGCGCGCAGGGCGAGCTGCCGGTTCGAAGGGAACACGACGAGATCGGTGCTTCCAGAGGTGAGGACCGTGTCGGGATGAAACGTCAGAAGGGCGTTGAGGACCGCGAGTGCGCGGTCCGAAAGGCCCAGCATCGACTTCACCTCGCAGAGCTGACGGAAGATCTGCCATTTGTGCACCGGTTTGCCGGGCTCGCACTGGCTCACCAGTCGCTGGACCTTCAGCACCGAGGGCGCGAAGGCGCCGCTCCCGAAGGGGCTCATCGGATTCTGGCCGAACACCTGCATTCGCAACCTCTCCTCTTCGGAGAGCGCGGCAAAGAAAAGCCGTGGCGTGAAAAACGCACGTCCCTTGAACTGTCGGGGAGGGCCCTCTAGGATGCCGTTATCAGATGCGTGGCACCGCTGGCGATTGCCGTCGCCAGACTGCCTACCCTCTCGGAGAGACCCGGCGCTGCCGGGTTTTTCTTTGTCTGACGCTCTTCACCTCGTTGAATCGAATCCGTACATTATATTGAATGTTGACGAGTCGTCCAACGGGTCGCGAACATCCGCCGACCCGCGACAATCGAGGTCCTTCCAAGCGTCGAGATAGAGCCATGAAGACGAACGCAAGCAGCGCAAAGACCAGCCGTCCGCAGCGCAAGAGCTCACTTCTTCACGGCTTCCAGGCGCAGTTGGAGGCCTTTCGCGCGCAAGCCGGTCTGAGCCGTCGCGCCTTCGCGGATCGCCTGGGGATTCCGCGCTCGAGCTACTTTCACCTGATGAGCGAGGCGGGAAATCCGAGCCTCGATACGGTCGAGCTCATAGCGGAGCGGGTCGGCGTCGAACCCGCTTCGCTGTTGCGCGCTTCCGGAACCAAGCCGAGGAGCTCGAAAGAGAGCTAAAGGCAACGATCGGGGCAAGTGGAGTCGGATCAACGCTTTAGGCCGGCGTTTCGACGACGTCCAATATACTAGACCTTGGAAATCGTGTATGGGTGAGAGGTAATCATCTCCATCCTCATATGTCCAAGGGCGTCATGTCTCCCGTTCGAAAACCTCTGCCCGTCGATCACTCGATCCTGAACGAAATGCTCGCGATCAGGCTGCAGCAGCTCGAGATCGAGAACGGCGGCATGGAGGCGTTCTTTCCCAAGACGGGCCTGGCGCGCGGTACCTACTACACGATCGTCCGGGGCATCGGGAATCCGACCCTGAAGACGATGGAGCGTATCGCCTCGAGCCTGAACATGACGGTGTTCGAGCTCCTCGGCTTCGAGGTGGCCGACGCTCGCCGGGCGCTGAAGAAACACGGCGTCGACTATGACGAGCTGACCACGGCCATCGCCAAGAAGAACCGCGCCGATCGCACCCTGGCGCGCCAGACGAGGTCCCGCAAGCTCCCCGCATAATCCCCGGTTCTGCCGGTCCGGCGCCGCGATGTATCAGATCCCCCTGCCCCGCCGGGCAGACGATCGATCATCGAGACCCTTCCTCGACGTACGGGCATCCGGCACGGCCGCGCGGCTGTCATCACGCAATCCGCTTCGCGCGCAGCTGGGTATTGATTTGCGACATGAGGATCGGCCCCAGCGAGAATTCGTCGGCGCGGGCTTTCTCCGTCAGGTCGCGCAAATAGCCGCCGGCCGAACGGATGGCCTCCCCGCGCTGCAGAATGCACGCCACCACGACGGCGGCCTGCTGTTCGCCCATGATCGCTTGCGCCTCCTCCCAGGCGCTGGGACTGATCCCGAGCATCGACCTCACCACCGCGGCGGTCGCCAGCAGATCCCGCCAATTGGAGATCCCGCCCTTGGCATAGTTGGCGATATCGGGGCAGGCGTTCATCACCATCCCCAGTGGATAGATCGCTTCCGCTCGTCTCGCCGGCTGGGTGTCTGGCTCAGCCCTCCCCGCCCCGCTTTCTCGAAAAGCAGGTTCAAGATCAGTAAGGGGATCTGGTTTTGAATTCTGTATGTGGCGCTCATTTATAGCATCACTGGCGCTCGTTTTCGTGGATTTGATGTGACTTTCCAGCGTGTTGAGAATGTCGTCGGCGAGTTGCGTCAATTCCTCGGCCACACGATCGAGCTCGGCGCGCGTCGGCGTGCGCGGAATGCCATCGACGATGCCGCGGAACGCAGCGTAGATATCCGGCCAGGTTGATCTCGAACGCCCGTCCCCCGGCGCTGGAACGCCCTCCTCGATAGCTGTAGCGATCATCTTGGCGATGTCGCGCCGGCACAGGGTGATGCGCTCACGCGCCAGTTTCACGGCGCGCGCCTCCGCTTCGAGCTCGGCCGCGAGCGCCTCGAACTCTTCGGCTCGAACCAGGAGCGGCGACAGATCAAAACCGAACGCCAGTTCGACATCCCCCGACGCTCCCTTGCGGGCGTAGCGCTTGCCATTCGGGCTGTCGCGCCGGATCACCAGCCCGGCGTCGACCAGGACCGCGAGATACTTGCGCAACGTCGATGCCGGCATCCCGTGGGCGCGCAGCGAGAGCTGTTGGTTCGACGGGAACACGACCAGGCCGTCGGCGCCGCTGAGCGCCGTTTCAGGATGGAAGGTGAGAAGAGCATTGAGGACCGCCAAAGCCCGCTCGCTGACGCCGAGGCGCGGACGAGCGGTGCAGATCGTTCTGAAGATCTGCCACTTGTGGACGACCTTCTCCGGTGGCCGAGCGGTTGACGCGATTTGCGTTGCCACATGGGCAAGTGTCAGCGATCGCCGCCCAAAGGGCGTCGTTGATTGATAGGGTTCCATGTCTTTGCCTCAGCTGGGCAAAGAAAATCCGCTCGCCAAAACGGCGCCGTCTCGCATCGAGACTCTTGACTGCGATTCGCGGAAGTGATTCTCTATCAATCGCCAAAAAGATGAGAGGGCTTCCGGGACGGTGACGTTTCGGGGGCCTTTTCTTTTGCCGCTACGGTTCCTTTCGTGTTGTCAGGGTACGCGGTTCACGCATCTGCGCGGCGTTTAAAGGCCGCATAGATCTCGGGCAGTTGATCGACGAGATATGCTCCGAAGTCCGGGGCGTGGCGGTTATCGATCATGAAACGGGTTTGATCCTTGGCGTGCTCGATGCGCGCAAGCTGCTTTCCATCGTCAGATTTGACGACATGCATCGCGGGCTTCTTCGGACGACGAACCAAGGCCTTCAACACTCTCTCAAAGCGCGCATCGGTCGGAATAGCCCGAAAATTCGAATCAGAAACGGCTTCGCGCCATTTCGTATCGTCTTCCTTCACGAGCGACGCCAACTGCTCCCAACGCGGTCTTCCGATCTTCGGAGCCGCGCCGATAGCGACGATGAGGTCCTCGGGAAGCGCCCTGACAAGGGAAATCATCGTTGAAAGGTTTCCCTTTGGCACCGAAAGCGCAGACATGATTGCCGCACGCGGCAATCCTCGGTCCTCGAGTCTGGCGGCGAATAGCGCACGCTCGATGAACGAGAGGTCCTTACGATCTGTATTTTCTTTTCCTTGAGCGACGACCAGTTGTTCGTCGCTGAGCTCCCGCACGATCGCCTTTACGGGCCGCCCGAGGGCACGAAGAGCTGCGACCCGGCGATGTCCGTAAGCGGCCTGATAACGTCCGGGAGCATCCGTGCGAGGACGAACGAGGATCGGGACCTGTTGCCCGTCCTCCGACAGCCGGGCCTTGAACGCCTCGAACTCGTCGCCCTCGCCGACATTTAGACGATCGCGTATGAAGGCCGGGTCGACGAAGTTGGGATCAATTTCGACGACTTGTGCGCCTGATGCGAGCTGCGCTCGGAGCGCCTGCGCCTCGTCCGCATCATCAGACAGGCTTTTGAGCGAAAGACCCATAGCTTTGAGCGAGCCCGACGACACCGAAGGGCGCGTCGGCCGATCCTCGCTTGGGGGGGGTGGCGCGGTGATCGGCGCCATCATGGCCTTAAGCTGGTCGCGGCGCTTGTTCATGTCGCCCTCCCCCAAGACTCGAGGACAAGGCTCTCAATTTCGGCATGGACCATGTCGAGGGCCTCGATCGCCCGATCGTAGGTGCTGCGAGTGAAATTCTCGCGGCCGATTTCGTAAAGGGTCTGCTTCGTCAATCCGGCGTCTGCTATCGCGGTCGACTTGAGGATGGGGGTCGTAAGAACGCGCTCGCCGAATAGGCTTCGCATCAATCCAACGATCTGGCCCTGGGGCCCGTCGGAAGGCTCATATCGCGTGATCGCATACCGGAAGAAGTCATAGTCAGCGTCACCACCGGCCTGCTCGACGACGTCGAGAAGGCTGGAGGTCATGTGCAGAAACTGTGACATCGATGCGACGTCCAGCATCTGGGGATGGATGGTGACCAGAACACTCCGAGCTGCGCACAGCGCCGACAAGGTGAGGAAACCGAGCGAAGGCGGGCAATCCAAGACGACGATATCGTAGCGATCATCAACCGATGCCAAGGCTGTAGCGATTCGGGAGAAAAACATCCGATCGGAGCCTCTCCTGCCTTCTGCGAGCACACGCGGAGTGTCGTGCTCGAATTCTTGGAGCTCGAGGTTCCCAGGAACGATGTCGAGGCCGGCGAAATAGGTAGTGCGGATGATGTCGCTGAGCGACCGTTGCTGATCGTCGTAGCGTATCGCCCCATAAATCGTATCGTTGTCCTGCAGATCGAACTCGGGCTGCAGCCCGAACAACGCGGACAGAGACGCTTGCGGATCTAGATCAACAGCGAGCGTCCGGAATCCGCGCATTGCAAAATACTGTGCGACGTGAGCAGCCGTCGTAGTTTTGCCTGATCCACCCTTGAAGTTCGTCACGGCAATAACCTGGAGATGGTCGTCGCCTCGCCTTGTAGGCAGATAGCTCGGTTTCGATCGGGCGAGTATGCGACGCAGCTCATGGATCTGGTCCAGCGTGAATAGACGTCGACCGCGCGCAGTCTTCTCCGCCTCCGGAACCTCGCCCGCGATGGACAATTGCCGGATGTAAGCATCGGTTACGCCGATAAGCTTGGCCGCCTCACCAGAAGAGAACTTTCGCAGCTCCTTCTGCGCGGCCGGCGGAAAGGCGCGGGTGCGGAGCTCCTGGAGCTGGGCACTTAGCAGCGCGGCGTCTGACTCGATCAGGCGCGTTAGCGAGCGCACCTTCTTCCCGGTGCGATGACTTGCGTCAATCTGGTTCGGTTTCGTCATCTACGCCCAATGCCGCAATTTTCCGTGGTGAGCGTAAATTCTCTCGTCCTGCCGAGTCGGTCAAGCAATTAAGGGTTAATGGGCATTAACCTATATGGCGGGCTGCCATCGGCGCGAATCGGTCGATCTCCGACAAATCGGCACGGCGCTGGAACCGCGCTTCCCCAACAGCCATCCTCGATTTGAGTATAGTTGATTCGATCAATCCCGAGGCATTCCGCCCCACCCCTTGCCCGAGCTGACGAAGCCGAAATATCAGTGAGCGCTACGAGGCGTCGAGCGTCCAGAGATCGCGATGCAGACAGTTCTCAGCTGAGAACTTTTCGTCGGCCGCACTCCGGTGGCAGCTTTAGTCGACAGGTCCCCAGGTGAGAATAGGCTCCCGGTCAACAGAAGAGGACGCTTATGGCCGTCGACTCCGCCTCGGCCATCAGGCGGGAGTAGGTCCGAGTTCTCAGCTGAGAACTCGGGTCTCCGCGCTTCGCTTCCGTTCGAAGGAAAGGTGATCTCAACAGGCCACCGCCAAACCAAAATGGCTGAACTTGCGAACCTCTCCCAGAGCAGCGAAGGCCCCGCCTTTTGGGCGGGGCCGTTTGGGGAGGTCAGTCCCGGTTGGGGCGGGACCAGATGAGCTGCAGGTCGCTCTCGCCTTCGACCTCGACCAGGGTGGCGTAGATCGGAGCGGGGAAGCTCGGATCGTCCAGCTTCACCGAGAGGTAGTCGCGGCCCTCGTTCGAGGTCTTCTGCCACGCCGCGCCGAGCTCGACGGCGCCGGCGTAGATGCGGAAGTGCGGGCCCTTCTCGGTGGGGTTCTCGACCCGGACGATCCGAGCCTTGGCGTTCAGGGCGAGCGTGCGAACCGTGCCGGTGAAGCCGTTGCTGCTGGAGGTGAAGGTGCCGATGGTCGCCATTGTCGTGTCCTCTTGAGGTTTGCGAGCCGCGCCCATCGCGGCCTCGATGGCGCTCGACAGACCGGAGGCGATCGGCCTGCACCCCACCGGGGCCGGAACAGCGTGGAGGGCGGCCGAGGCGTGGCTTTGTTGCCTCGCGAGGAATGGGCGAAGCCCAGGGGAAGAAAGTCGCGACCGGCCGTTGCCGGCGAAAGAACGAGGCGGTGCGCGGCGCCGCCGGCCTTCGGTCAGACATGCCCTATCGAGGACGGCGTGGGCGGCCCGGCCAACCCGATCTCAAGACACGCCAGCACCGCTCGCAACCCCAACCTCTCGCAACAGGCCGCTCTCCGGCACAGCCGCCGCCCCCTCCGGCGCCAAGGCTCCCCCGACCACCGCAGAACCCCGGGCGTCAGGCCCGCCACCACGCGTCTCTACGTGCCGCACTGCCCTGTGCACGCTTAGCCTCCGTCGGATGGCCCGCTCGACGACGCGCACCGAGAAATGCCCTCGCCCCCCTCCCCCTCCCCCTCCAGATACGGCGCAGCGGCGATTGTCGCGCGGGCAGATCAATTGCAGCGCGAGCCCCCTCCCCTCTGACCTCTCACACAAAGGGCTCCGGGAAGCGCCCGGCCGGCTCCCGACATCACCTCATCAAGCAATCCCCTCGGGACAGGGGTTCGGGTGGGAGCCCTCCCCCTCATCCGTGTCGGAGGTCTTGGACTGCCGTGCCGGATCGAGCCGCAAGAACGCGGCTGCGACTGAGGTCCTGGCGGCCTAGCCGTTCCACCCGTGGCCTGCGCGATCCGCCGCCCAGCCACCACACGCCCGCCCCGGCCACCGGCTCAAGGGCCATCGGCGGGATCGTCAGGTCCGCGGTGCCGGCAAAGCCAACCGATCTACAGACCAAGCTCAGCTTGTCGTCCAGGGCATCTCACTAGAACCCGTAGGTCCGACCTACCCAGCGCAACAACACGGCAGCGTCGCAATCGGGCAATCGCACACGGTTGGCCTTGAGGCCCTGGGCGATCGCGTTGCCGACATCGGGATCGACCCAGTTGCCGTGCGTCATCAGGAAGAACCAGCCGAACGGCAAGCCGATCTCACGGTCGATCGCCTCGATCCTGTCCATCAGATTATGAACGGACGTACCGTCAGAGACCTGGAGCCGCTCGTTCGGAACGCGCAGCGGCCGGGGAATGAAGCCCACTTCGCGCTCGCCGCGATGCTCGTAGTCGCGAATATCGAGCGCCCAATGCGTGAACACGCGCGATGCTGACGCGCTGGACTCCTCCCAGTCCTGGAAGAACCGCACCTCGCGCGGCACATGCTCGAACCAATCGGGCACCGCTTCCAGGAAGGGCGTCTCGCGGGCGCCGTCCGGACGCACCTCACGGATCACGCGCTGCTCCACCTCGCGGCGCCGAGCTTCGCGGGTCTCACGTTCGAGGCGGGCACAGCGACCGAGGAAGCTGCGTACATGGACGACGGCGCCGCCGGCGCGGCCACGCAGTCGATAGACCGGCCCAGCAATCTGGCTGGCAGGGGAGGGCGCGTCGCGCTTGATCCACGATGGGTCGACCAACTCATCCTCGCTCCAGGGCCGATAGTCCGGGTTGACGATCGGGCCGGCGCGCCACTCCGTCTCGCGATCAAGCGCGACCTGGATGTAATCGGCGGCGCCGGGCCCTGTCGGCGCGAAGACGAAGACGCCGGTCCCTCGCCACTCTGCAATCTGTAGATCGGTCTCCTTCAGGCGGCGCCACAGCGCAGCAATGTCGCGCCCGTCTTTGGCGAGCTCCGCCGCCATCCAAGGTCGAAGCTCGCCGACACGGGTGCCGTCGGGACGAATGACCGTGCGGGTGTCGCGCCAATAGTCGCCGTCGACATGCGCGAGGCCGAAGGAGAAACCCGGAAAGGCCGACGCGAGGGCTGGCAGCAAGTCCATGTCGGCCGAGGCGGGCTCCAGCTCCGCCAGGATGGAGTCGAGCGTTGCGGCATCCGGAAGGCGGGAAGGGGTGGTCATTCCGGCGCTCCCTCCTCGCTCCACGGATCCAGCACCGGGACCCCGAGCGACACGAAGTCCTTAGTGTTGCGCGTGGCGAGCACCAGTCCCCGCTCGAGAGCGGTGGCGGCGAAAAACCCACCCATAACCGAGAGCGCAAATCCGCTCCGGCGCGATTGCGCCATCAGGTCGCCCCATAGCAGGGCGATCGCCGGATCGATCGGAACGATGCGGCCGGCGAAGCGCGCCGGCAAGTCCTCCGTCAGCCACAGGGCGAGTGCATTGCACCGCCGGCTGCCATCCATGAGGGCAATGCCTCGATGAAGCTCGGCGATCGAGGCCACGCTGATGAAGGCGCGGTCTTCGTCCAGCGTATCGAGCCAGGCGAGCACTTTCGGATCGGGGGTCGGGCGGCGAACCTCCGACAGTACGCTAGTGTCGAGCAGAAGGTTCATAGGTCGACGTCGCGCGGGAGGTCGCGGACCCGTTCGAGGTCGAGATCGGCGTCACGCAGGGGTGAGGCCAACAGGAACTCCGCCAGCGTCCCTTTGCGGATAGTCTTGCGCGCCCATTCCTCGGCCGAGACCATGACGACACTCGGCTTGCCGTGGCGGGTGATGATCTGGGGTTCGGACTGAGCGCGGTCGATCACTTCGGACAGCCGCGCCTTGGCGCCGGCCACCGTCCAGCGATCCGATTCCCGCACTGGCGACGTTCGGGAGGCCGTCATAACCTGCTCCAATGACTAGTTTGACCATTCTGACTATAAGGGCAATCTTGCCCGCGTTCAACGGGCGGCGAGCGTGACGCTGCCGTGCTGCCGTGCGATCGGTGCCGGGAGAACCGAAACACGACGGCACTCCACCCAAGGCGGATTGGTCCGCCGGCGGCGTCCGAACTGGCTCCTCCGCTAAGCGAGGCCACCGTTCGCCAGCATGGCGCCGAGCGCAATGTCGATCTGACGGCCAAAGCCTCCGAGGCGGCTCAGCCCGTGATTTCATCCGCGCGGCTGGTGAGCCTGACGCCGCTCGCAATGTAGATATCCCGGAGCGTCTCAAGCGGCGACGCAAAGCGGACGAAGTTCCCCTTGGGCATCGTCAATTCCGGGCCGAGGCGATCGAGGAGTGCCGCCTGGGCGGCACAGACTTCAGCGATGGGATCGGTCGGCAGATCCGGATAGCGGGCGAGAATGAGATCGGCGGCAACCTCGCGGGACGCCGCATATTCGTGTCGCCAGATCAGGTGGCCGAGAACGTGCTCCACGGCCTCATGCAGACTGGCGTAGTCGGCGCTCAGAGCCGTGCCTGACGTGATCGAGGCCAGCACCAGCGTCTCGAAGGACTTCACTTGGTCCATGACGTCACACGTTCTTCAATCAACCCGCACTCATACATGTGCGCAGGGATCCTTGGACTTCGATCATAACGATCTCGGTCGGCCGAAGCATCAGCTGGATGAATCGGTCAGACGCAATCGATTCACAAAACGCGTTGGACGTCGCTTCTGGGGGCAGCCAGAATCGCCCAATGTCGGACTCGGAGACCGCGCCACTTCATCTCCACCGCATCGATCCAGATCGGAACATGCGGCGGTTCTACGCGCTCGCGATCCAGCCGACCCTGTTCGGCGGTGCCTCGGTCGTTCGCAACTGGGGGCGCATCGGCACCGCTGGTCAGTCGATGATGCAGACCTTCGATGCCGTCGGCGACGCGGATGGAGCGCTGAGCCGTCTCGCGCGGAGCAAGAGGCGGCGAGGCTATCGCGACGCGGACACGAATGAGACCGGCTGAGAAAGCGCACCGAACTGCGTGAACCTCGTTCCAGGCACCGACGTAGGCACGTCCAGCTCGCCACCGTGGTCCAGATGCTCGATGAGCTTGTCGCCGTCCCACGAGCCCGGCCCCCGGGGCTTCGAGCGCTCCGGCTCGGGGCTTGGTATCCTCGGCGTGGTGCGGAAGCGATAAGGGCCCCGCCTTTTGGGCGGGGCCGTTTGTTCTGGTCAGTCGCGGTTGGGGCGGGACCAGATGAGCTGCAGGTCGCTCTCGCCTTCGACCTCGACCAGGGTGGCGTAGATCGGAGCGGGGAAGCTCGGATCGTCCAGCTTCACCGAGAGGTAGTCGCGGCCTTCGTTCGAGGTCTTCTGCCAGGCCGCCCCGAGCTCGACGGCGCCGGCGTAGATGCGGAAGTGCGGGCCCTTCTCGGTCGGGGTCTCGACCCGGACGATCCGGGCCTTGGCGTTCAGGGCGAGCGTGCGAACCGTGCCGGTGAAGCCGTTGCTGTTGGAGGTGAAGGTGCCGATGGTCGCCATTGTCGTGTCCTCTTGAGGTTTGCGAGCCGCGCCCATCGCGGCCTCGATGGCGGTCGACAGACCGGAGGCGATCGGCCTGCACCCCACCGGGGCCGGAACAGCGTGGAGGACGGCCGAGGCGCGGCTTTGTTGCCTCGCGAGGAATGGGCGAAGCCCAGGGGAAGAAAGTCGCGACCGGCCGTTGCCGGCTTCAAGAGCGAGGCGGTGCGCGGCGCCGCCGGCCTTCGGTCAGACATGCCCTATCGAGGACGACGTGGGCGGCCCGGCCAAACCCCCTCGCGTGACACGGCAGCGACCCTTCCAACCGCACCCGCTGGCAACAGGCCGATCTCCGGCCAGCCGCCGCCCCCTCCGGCGCCAGGGCGCCCCCACCACCGGGGAAACCCGGGCACCAGGCCCGCCACCACGCCTTCTTCCGGACGATCGTCGAGCTTCGCCTCGGCAAGGCAGGGCACCGACAAGGCCGTACAACGAGCAGTGCAGCTGGCCAGCCGATTGCAGCCGAAGAGTGCCGTACCCCGCCTAAGACGAAGGGAAGCCGCAGCCACGTCGGACTTGCCGCCTACAACCCGGCGGCCTTCGTCAGATTGACCCGGAAGCGGTCGCGTCGCCGCTGGTAACGCCTCGTCATCTCGGCCGAGGCGTGGCCGAGCTGCTTCTGCACGTAGCGCTCGTCAACCTCGGCCGAGGAGGCGAGTCCGGCACGCAACGAATGACCGGCAAACTTCGACTGCCGCTCGCCCTCGCTGAGGTCTGCCCGCACGCCGGCGGCGAGCGCGGTGCGTTTGACCAGCCGCGCCACCTGCTGGTCGGTGAGGCGGTCCGGGCCGACATCCTTGCCCTGGCCGGTGACACGGCGGAACAGCGGCCCATGACCGATCTTCGCCAGCTTCAGCCAGGTCTGCAGCGCAACGACGGGGCAGGTTGAATCTGACGAGCCGCGGCCGATCTCGACCTCGCGCCAGCCGTTCTTTCCGCGCAGCGTGAGTACCATCCCCTTGTCCTGGAACTCCACCCAGCCGCGACCATCCTCGGTCTGATCGCGACCCGTATCGAGGGCGACGATCTCGGACCGCCGCAGGCCGCCGGCGAAGCCGAGCAGCAGCATGGCGCGGTCCCGCAGACCGCGCAGCGTGCCGCGCTCGAGCGTCTCCAGCATGGCGATGACGTCCTCCGGCAGCACCGCTTCCTTCTGCACCGGCGGACGGCCGTGGGTGTTGCGGATGCCGGCGAGCACGGTGGCGATATGGCGGTCGGCGCGATCGAGCGGCGTGCCGCGCTGGGCGAAATTCCAGCTGAGCGCCGACAGGCGCCGTTCGATGGTGCTGACGGAGTTCGGCTTCCGATCGGCGGTCGCTGCCCCGGAGGCGCAGGCAGTGATGTAGAGCCCGACGACCTGAGGATCCGGGGGCAGGGGAGAGAGGGTCTGACGCCGGCACCAGGCGGAAAAATGCTTCCAGTCCGAGGCGTAGGCGCGGCGGGTGTTGGCCGAGCTCGCGGCCTCGACATAGTCGCGGGCGCGCTCCGTGAGGCGTTCGAGATGGGCGGGCAGGGCGGCCGCGGCGTCCGGCGTGGAAATGACGACGGGTGTGTCAGCCGACCGTTTTTCATGAGACTGGCGATCGCTTATTTTCAATGGGTTAGCCGATTCAGAATTTGTGAGACCGAGTCGGATCTGCTGAGACGGAACCGTCACGCGATTCAGTTATGGTGAGAC